>JBFYTT010000317.1:0-2554 GCA_041300425.1 Roseiflexaceae bacterium | reverse complement strand
ATCCCAAATAGATGCCTGCCCACAACCATATCGCCGAACCTGCAAGGAGGACAAATGCCCCGAATGCAGGGTTGAGACTAATCAACAAAAAGGTGAAGATGGAAAGTGGGATGAGCAACGCGACGGCGATTGCCGTGATGGTCAGTGCATAGAGCAACAGTCGACCCATCGTGAGGAGGAGCTGGCTGCCAAACGTCCCTTGTGGGTTGTCGCTCCGAATACTCCCCGCCACGAGGAGCAGGTAGAGCGCAGTGCTGAACAAGCCGACGACATTGACGACGAGGAAGCTCCGCACCACATCGCCGAAGCCCTCGACCCAGATGGCCGTGTTCGGATCGATTTTGGCGGGTTGTGCATTGATGAACGGCAAACCGACCGATTCTGCGCTTGCTCCACCGGCGCGGAAGCCGTATATCGTGTACGGCACGGCATTAAGCCAGGCCAATTGCGGGCGCATGTCGTCGCTACCGAGCTCTTCGAGGACGGTTATTGTCTGATCGCGAATCTGACGGATTTCGGCAGTCGATTCGGGCGCATCGTCGGGTTGCATGTCGCGCAATAGTTGCGCAGATTGATTGAGCAGTGGTGCAAACGAAACCGCTGGTCCGTACCAGAGGGCCACGTTGAGTACCAGGGGAATAGCGACGATCCATGCAGCGCGATTGAGGCGTGCATATGCGTCGCTGAGGATGTCGACGATACTCGGTAGGGATGGTGCGTTCATCAGCATCGTACTCCTGTAATAACGACATATTATAGCATTGATTTTGCCTGCAAAAGAACGGATTGCTTCACCGGAATGCGGTATAGTAGTGAGGTACCAATCACCCAGAGAGCGCCGACAGAAGATGTTGGGCACTCTCGTTGTGCCAAGGAGTCCCGCATGACCGCAACGGTCTACCGCCCGCAAACCGAGCACTATGAACGCCGCCCTGTCAGTGCATCCAAACGTTTGCTGGTGGTGTATGCACACCCAGACGACGAGGCCTTTGGGAATGCAGGTATTATCCTGGCGGCGCGTGCTGCGGGGGTCGAAGTACAGTATGTCTGCGCCACGCGGGGCGAATGTGGCACCGTCGACGAACACTTTTTGGCAGAACATGCAGATGTCCGTGCACTCAGGACCGCAGAGCAACTCGCCGCTGCCGAGGCGCTTGATCTCGGTGCGGTACATTTTCTCAATTATCGTGACAGTAATATGCCGGGCACACCGGATAATATGCACCCCGAGGCATTGGTGATGGCGCCGCTTGCCGATGTCGCCGAGCGTGTAGCGGCGATTATTGATGCGTTTGCGCCGCAGTACCTGATTACGTTCCCACCCTATGGTGGCTATGGTCATCCCGATCATATTGCGATTCATCATGCGACGATGTTGGCGTTGGCGCAGGCCACTTGGCAGGTGGAGCAGGTCTACTACTCGACGTTTTCGACCACCCTGTTGCGCGTCATCATTGCGGGGATGCGGATATTGGGCAAAAATCCACGTGCCTTCGGGCGCAACGGCGACATCGATGTGGTCCGCGTCGCCGAAGAAGCGACGCCGATTACGACTATTGTGATCACCCGCCATGTTATCCCCGCCAAAATCGCTGCGTGGAACTGCCATGCCAGCCAAGGCGGTGGCATGACACGAGTCCCGCGATTCATGTGGTGGTGGTTCTACGGCTCCGAAACATTGACGCAGGTGACCCCGGCACCCGTCGGTCGACGCACGCGCTTGCGGTTCGATGCATGAGCGCCGATCGCCCTGACATCACGATACGCCGTGCCCATGGGGGTGACATCGCCGCACTGGTCGATGTGCACAGTGATGCGTTCCACGATAAGTTCTTGGCGGCATTTGGTGAACGTCGTTACGCGGCGGGTGTGGCGTTGATGCAAGAGATCTGGCGGCGCCAGGGCAGTGCCGGTCTGGCGGGGATTTGGGTCGCCGAGGTGGATGGAGCGGTGGTAGCAACGATTGCGTTGCGCGCGCGCATCACGAGTCGGGCGTTGCCCCTGATCCCGGTCGAGTGGCTGTTCATGCGGGCGTTGGGGATATGGCGGGCGTTCTATGCGCTGACGATTCTTTCGTTGGTGGATTATCACATCGGCGCCAACGAAATGTACATCTCGGACGTTGCCGTGCGGCATACCCACCGTCGGCTGGGCATCGCCAGTGCGTTGTTGCACCACGCGGTCGGCGAGGCGCAACGGCTCGCGATTGGTTCGGTGTGCTTGTTTGTCAGTGCCAGTAACCCAGCAGCAATCGATTTGTACCAACACAACGGGTACCTGATTGTGGGCAAGCGCCTATCGCTGTTTGGGTGGTTGGTGCTGGGCAACAGGCAGTGGCATTTGATGCGCAAAATGATTCCCCGCAATGCGCCGACGCCGGTTGCGACACATAATGAACGGACAACACCGCCCTCACACCTCGTCGAATAACCCGCGTTGGGTCGGTTTGCGCAGGACATCGCCACGGACACGGGACCAATAGCGCGAAAAGCGGGCGATATCGAGGTCTGCCGGCGCGTAGACAAAGGGTTCGTCGGCGAGCACCTCGACTGTG
>JBFYTT010000279.1:0-4988 GCA_041300425.1 Roseiflexaceae bacterium | reverse complement strand
ACCCTAAGGATGCTGCTGCATCATCCCCGAGCAACACTGCAACGATGGCGGGGTATGCTGTTTCGTCAAAATACGCACTGATGCACTGTTTGGTGTACTCGTATTCTTCTGTATGTTCTTGGGAGTGTTGCGTTACAAAGCACGATACCGCTTGTTCTTGCGCAAGCATGTCACGCAGCCGTACAGCCGTACCATGCTGTATCTGCCAATGATGACGCACGATTGCCGCAGTGATTTCTGCTATTACCGACGCGTATGTGGGCGGTTCACTTGCAAGCAGCACGGTTGAGCACCAGGTACGGTTGGCGTTGATATGCAATTCAAAGCGACGCTTCATATCAATATCTGCGGTACTGGTCCAGCCGCCTGCGACGTCGTCAGCGATGCCTATCCCGTGCAGATGTGAGCCGCTGTAACCGAGCGCCTGTGCGACCGTAGGAACCAAAACTGAGGCAGCGTGGTCGATGTCAATATCGAGGAGCGTCTGTATAAACGCGTTGATATGCGCACGAGCCATGGGGTTCATGTGCATCAATGGCGGATGTGTCAGTGCTGTTTCGGTACCGATCAGCGCACGATACTGTGGAAACCGGATGCTCGGATCGCGTGGTAACGCGTAGAAGTCACGTACGTTCTCCAGAAGCGGAACATGCTTCATTGATGCCTGTGACATTCCAAATCCCGTTAATCATTCCACCCGGCGATTGCATGCTGGTTGCCCGAGACGATGGCGGTGGCAATATCGCGTGCGCAGAGCGTTCCAATGATGTTGCCGGTGCCACTATAGCCACCACATGCCCACACATTGGGCAAGACTTGTCCCACAAACGGACGAACATCATCTTGGCGATACGCGACGCTTGCCCCCCAACGATGGCGAATCGGTGCATTCGATCCAACGGTGGTGCGTAATCGGTGTTCGATAGCTTGTTGGACGGATTCAGTAGGGTATGAAGCATGTCCCCATTCGTCTTCTGCATATTGGTCACGTGCACCACCGATGGTGATGGACCCGTCACGCCGTTGCTGCCAATAATCGAAGCCGTAATTGTAGTACACCGGTCGTGAGAACTGTACGGTGGTGTCGGGTGCAGTTGCGAGCATTTGTAAGCGCGTGGATTTCACAACTGTTATGAGCTGTGGGAGAAGCAGCTCGAGATTACCGTCAACGGCAACGATGATGTGACGACACGTTACACGGTGGTCGTTGACAATTACCGCGTGTGGCTCGATGTGCGTCACGCGTGAGCGTTCATACAGTGGGACACCTGCACGTCGTAGTGCGTACGCCATGCGGCGAACGCGTGCAAGCGGATCAAAGACCCCGTCAGTGGGGACCAGTAGTCCACGCCCTTCCGGTCCTTCGTACTGCTCAACCGCTAGTCCGTCGAGCCGCATGACCGCATATTGCTGCTGGCAATCCGTGTATTCTTCTTGTGTGCTCGCAATACGCAGTGAACCACGATGCTCGAAGCTTGGTTCTTCGGCAGCGAGCTGGGCAATTTCTTCTATGCTTCGGTGATACAACCGGGTTGCGCGGGTATGGCCAAGCGTAGCAACAGCGTCGTGGTGAAAATCAGCAATCCCGGCTAGGATGAATCCGCCGTTCGCACCTGCCGCACCAGCACCGACCATGCCTGCATCGATGCCAATAGCGTGTATACCGTGCTGATTGAGGTAGGTCAATGCGGACAGTCCCGAAGCCCCTAACCCAATGACACACACGTCGCACTGAATAGGTTGCTGCACACTCGGACCGGCTGGCCAGGGTGAGTTATTCCAAAAGACAGAATTCGTGTTGTACATGATGTACTCCAGTCGCAGCGGTAGCCTGTCGCGTGTGGCTCGTACCGTGCACGTGCGTCGTCGTTTGCCCATCGGAGTCTGGTGCGACAATCGGTTAGGTTTTTGGGTGTTCCGATGTGCGCCATTGTAACGCAATAAACGGCACAAATGCACACACAATCAGCGCGAGCGCAGGACCGGCAGCAGACACCACAAATCCGTCACTAGTTGGCATCCAAATCCGCACAGCGAGTGTGTCAAAGCCAGCAGGTCGGAGCAGTAACGTTGCTGGTAGCTCTTTAAGAAGCCCGAGAAAAACCAACGCCCACGTACTGCGAATCCCTGAAGCCGACAGCGGCACAATGATGTAGCGCAATACCCCGAGTGGTGTTTGGCCGAGCAGGCGACCTGCATCTTCGAGCGAGGGTGTTATGAGTCGTAACGAAACGTCCATCCCTTGGATTGCTTGAGGCAGGAATCGAATCGTCAATGCAATCACGAGAGGGATAATTCCTCCAAGCAAGGACGGAACAAACGCACTCAACATAAGCACGACGCTGAGCCCGACAACAACACCGGGCAATGCATACCCGATTTGGGCAATCCGTCCAATGCTGTAGCCGAGGGTGCCGCCGTGACGCAACACACGTGCAACCAAAAGTCCGAGTACCTCTACACCGGTAGCCACCAAAAAGCTCAATACAAGCGTCCGCCATGCGACAGACACAATGCTCCCGAATGGCATGATATTTGCACGTTCGACAGCCGAAACAGGACTACCAATCCAGCTCAACAGCATGCCCAGCGGGACTCCGAGCGCAGGGATCACGCTCAGCGTGATGAGCACACAAAAAAGCACCGTTTTGAGGTTCATTTGTTGTGCAACTTGGGGCTTCCATGAACGATTGATTTGAGTCACGCCATGGCCAAAAAAACGATCTTGTACAAGGATAAGCACCGCGGTAATCACGATGAGTGGGATGCTGAGGAGTGCTGCACCGCTGCGATCCACAGACCCTGCATACCGTGCATAGATCGCTGTGCTGAAGGTCGGCAAGCGCAGCAGTGCCGGTACACCAAAATCTGCGAGTGCATATAGCAGCACGAGCAGCATCCCCCCACCCATGGCCGGGAGTACCATTGGGAGCAGGATATGCCGGACTCTGCGGGTCGCCGATGCACCGGTGATACGGGCGAGCTCAGACATATGCTGACTGCGGCTCTGTAACACTGCCGAAACGGGGAAGTAGACATACGGTGAAAGACACGTCCCGAGCACAAAGGCACTCCCGAACACTCCAAAAATGCCATCAAACGGCAACGCGCCAAATTCAGTCAGTCCGTTGCTTACGAGCCACTTTTCGAACAGACCGTGCGGTCGTAGTAGCGTCAAGAATGTCAACGCACTGACGTACGGTGGAATCACCAGCGGCAAAGCCACGAGAATCCGCCAAAAGCCCCAAAACGGCAGCCGACCGTCTTCGATTAATAATGCTTGCATTGTCCCGATGCAACCGGCTATCAACGCGGCAATCAATGCATACACAATGGTGTTTTGTACGAGTGTCCAGAGCAGCGTCCCATTGATATGTGTGGTACTGCCGATTGCTTCGTAGCCACGATAGAGTGTATAGACCGCTGGCAGCAAAGCAAGCAGTGCTGCGCAACCTACGATTGTCCAATGCCATGCAGGAATGCGAGGCGTGGCGTTTTGGGAAGCCGATTCGGTCATTATGGAATACCTGCTCCTGCCATCAATGACTGTGCAACTGAGATTTGCGCTTCCATCTCAGCGATTGAAAGTTCTGCAAGCTTCATGCCTGCGAGTGGGGTTACTCCTTCTGCGAGGGGGACCGACGGGATTATGGGATACTCGAAATTCAGTTCTGCAAACAATTTTTGCGTCGTTGGTTGCAACAGAAAGTCGACGAAGTCTTGTGCGTCTGCGGTATTCGGCCCGCCTTTGACGACAGAGGCTGCGGTGGCATTTACCACGAGACCCATTTGGCCTTCTGCTTGGTCAGGGTATATAACGCCGACACGATTATCGCTGGGTTCGCGTTTTTGGAGTTCATAGTAGTAGTGATTCACCAACCCAATGGCAAACTCGCCCGAACCAACGGCTTTGCGTACATCGGTATGACCACCAAAGAACGTCACGTTGTTCGCAACAAGCCCTGTCAGGAGGTTTTGGACCGCGGTCGGAGAAGTACGGGTAATCAGTGTCGCAACATGTGCTTGCATTGCACCGCTGGTAGAGTTTGTCGCTGCCACACGTCCCGCCCATGCAGGATCGGCAAGCGCTTCGATCGTTGTGGGTACCTCATCTGCATTCAGTTGGTCTGTGTTGTACATCAGTACCCGTGCACGCAGCGTAATCGGGGTCCACATTGCTTCTTGGCTGAGATACTGCGCTGGAATATCGGCCTGATTCGGCACAGAGTGCGCGGTAAAAACGCCTTCTCGTGCCAACGCGATACTGGTGAGGAAGTTTGTCGTGATATACACATCTGCCTGCGGAGCGTTTTGTTCTTCGAGGATGGTAGCCGCTAGTTCGTTGTCTTTGCCGGCTTTGAGCAGGACAGTCACGGTTGGATGCGTATCCATGTATGCATCGATAATCGGTTTGATGAGTGCTTCGCTCCGGCCGCTGTAGACCACAAGCGTGCGCTTTTCACCGTTCTGAATCGAGTTCGTTTCTGATCCATTCTCACCACGTGGCGCAGCTGATCCACATGCAGACAACATCACTAGCAATGCAAATGAAACGATGCGAACAAAAAATGGATTCATCACGTACTCCTGGTATGAAACTCGGTGCATAATAACATATAAAACATATTTATGTGTTTTAATTCATATTTGGAAAAGAGTATATATGCGCACCGTGTAGTCGGTATAATAAGGCATCCAACAGAAACGGAACGAGATGATATCTACACATGTACCTGTACGAATCTCAGATAAAGAGATTCTTGGTGTCGCACTCCAATTGTATGGCATTGGCGGTAGCATTCAGCGGTTGCCGGGCGAATATGATACGAATGTCAGACTACGCGGTGACAATCAACCAGACGTTGTTCTCAAAATTATGCATCCGAGCAGAGCAGCGAGCTTCATCGAAATGCAGATTGCTGCGTTACAGCACATTTCACTGGTAGCTCCTGCAGTCCCTGTGCAGCGGGTAATCGCGCAACGTGATG
>JBFYTT010000259.1:0-3410 GCA_041300425.1 Roseiflexaceae bacterium | reverse complement strand
GTGCTGAGCGAATCGGAACAACTCAAGCCCGAAACGCTGGTCAGCGGGATGGTGAACGAGTGGCTGTCGACCACACAGGGCAAAATCATCGCCGTGATTGTGTTGTTGGTAATTGGATTTCTCTTGGGGAGCATGCGCTAAATTTTCGCTGTTTCTTTTGCGTTGGCGCAAAGTACAGATACGACACGATGATCGTGACGAAGGAGGTATGGAGTGGCAAAGGTTACTGTGACTGTCAATGGAACGTCGCATACGAGTGACGTCGAAGACCGCACGCTGTTGGTGCATTTCCTGCGTGAACAGTTGAACTTGACCGGTACGCATATTGGTTGCGATACCAGTCAGTGTGGCGCGTGTGTCGTGTTGGTCGATGGCAAATCTGCCAAATCCTGCACGACATTGGCAGCCCGCTGTGATGGTGCGTCGATTACAACCATCGAGGGTTTGTCGACGGACGGCACGATGCATCCGCTCCAAGAAGGCTTCTGGGAATGCCATGGCCTACAATGTGGGTTCTGCACCCCGGGGATGATAATGGCAGCAACCGATTTGCTCGCCCAGAACCCCAATCCGACCGACGAAGAAATCCGCCATGGCCTCGAGGGTAATCTGTGCCGCTGCACGGGCTACCACAACATCGTCCGTTCGGTACAGTATGCTGCAGCCAAAATGCGCGGCGAGGCGGTTTCTTCCCAAAACGCATAAAACATCGTCGACTCCCTTATTAATTGAATTTGTACCTGTTGGAGGATGACAATGACACCATCAGCACCGGAGCGTATGGTAGGTCAGGCACTCAAACGGCGTGAAGATCCATTACTAATTACGGGACAAGGCAGCTTCCTCGATGACATCAAGTTGACCGGAATGGCGCATGCCGCGGTGCTTCGCAGCCCGTATGCACATGCGCGCATCCGGTCGATTGACACAACCCAAGCGCGGGCACTCAAGGGTGTCATCGGCGTCTACGTCGGTGCAGATATGACCGACGTCAATCCCCTCCCTTGCGCATGGCCTGCAGGCGGCGTTCCAAATAACCTCGTCACCCCACGTGCCTTAGCCGTTGATGTGGTGCGTTTTGTGGGTGAGGGTGTCGCCCTCGTCGTCGCCGAAAATCGCTACATCGCCCGCGATGCGCTTGACCTCATTGATGTCGACTACGAACCGCTCGGTGTCGTCGTGGACCCCGAAAAGGCAACCATGCCGGGTGCCCCGCTCCTACACGAGAGTGCTCCGAAAAATATCTGTGTCGAATGGGCTGCAGGTGACCGTCAAGGCACCAATGCGGCCTTCAATGGTGCGCAGGTTACCGTCAAAGAACGCATTGTGAATCAGCGTTTGATGCCTACCCCGATGGAGACGCGTGGTTCTGTTGCAAAATATGAATCGTCGACCAAGGAGTTCACGCTGTGGACGAGCTCACAAGCGCCACACGTGATGCGCTTGCTGCTGACCGCATTTGTCTTTGGTATTCCTGAGACGAAGTTACGCGTGATTGCCCCGAATGTCGGTGGTGGCTTTGGTCAAAAGATTTTCTCCTATCCCGACATGGTTTTCTGCATGTGGGCGGCACGAAAGCTCAATCGTCCCGTGAAGTATGTCGAGGATCGCAGTGAAAACTTCAAGTCTTCGACTCATGGGCGCGACCACGTGACCGATGTAGAAATTTGCGGTACCCGAGATGGCAAAATAACCGGACTCCGCGTCAAAACATACGCCGGTATGGGTGCATATCTGTCTACTATCGCTCCTGGTGTCGCTACGACGTTATATGGCCGTATTATTACTGGTGTCTACAAAATCCCGAACGTCCATATTGATGTGATTGCGACATATACCAATACGGCAATGGTCGATGCGTATCGTGGTGCGGGTCGTCCCGAAGCCTCATACCTAATCGAACGGATGATGGATCGCTGGGCGGTTGAGCTCGGGATGGACCCAGCCGAAGTTCGTCGTGTGAACTTTATCCAGCCCAATGAATTTCCATATTCCAATGGTCTTGGTTTGCTGCCATACGACAGCGGGAACTACGCACCAGCGCTCGATAAAGCACTCGCCGCGGTGGGGTACACCAATATGCGCGCCGAACAAGCAGCATTGCGCAAGCAAGGGCGCTATTTGGGGATTGGCATCAGTTCGTATGTCGAAATCTGTGGCGTCGCTCCGACTGCCTGGGTCAGCAAAGAGGGTTGGGCTGCAGGACTGTGGGAAAGTTCAAACGTTCGCGTGCACCTGACGGGGCAGGTCGTCGTAACGACGGGATCACTCCCCCACGGCCAAGGTCTCGAAACGACGTTTGCGCAGATAGCCGCCGATGAACTCGGTGTACCCTATGACAGCGTCATCATTGAGCATTCGGATACTGCCGGTACACCGTTTGGGTATGGCACGTACGGTAGCCGAAGCCTCGCAGTAGGTGGGACGGCAATGTTCAAGTCCGTCCAGAAAATAAAGGAAAAAGCCAAGCGCTTGGCTGCGCATTTGCTCGAAGCGAATCCGAACGACTTGATTTTTGCAGACGGCAAAATCTCGGTCAAAGGTTCGCCCGATCGCGCCAAGAGTCTCGGTGAAATCGCTGCGTATGCATCAGTGGGTGCAAACTTGCCGGCTGGCGAGGAACCGTTTTTGGACGAGACGACGTATTATGATCCACCGAACTGCACGTTCCCATTCGGGACACACATCTGTATCGTCGAAGTAACCCCCGAAACCGGTCAGGTTGATTTGAAACGCTACGTTGCCGTGGATGATGTCGGCAATATTATCAATCCGTTGGTTGTGCATGGCCAGTTGCATGGTGGTATTGCCCAAGGGATTGCGCAAGCATTATACGAACATGCAGTGTATGATGATAACGGACAGTTGCTCAGTGGAACATTAATGGACTACGCTATCCCCAATGCGGGTATGCTGCTCAACTTCGAAATTGGGCATACCGTGACTCCTAGCCCTGTCAACCCGATGGGAGCAAAAGGAGCGGGTGAAGCAGGTACGATTGGGAGCGCACAGTGTGTCATGAACGCAATCATTGACGCGTTGTCGCCAATGGGTGTGCGCCACATGCAGATGCCGGCGACTGCCCAACGCGTCTGGAATGTCTTGCAGGCACAGGCGAAGTAAGTACAGAGGAGCGTTGATATGATTCCTGCGGCTTTTGAATATGTGAAAGCGAACAGTGTGGCCCAAGCTATCGCATTGCTGAACCAACACGGCGACGAAGCCAAGGTCATTGCAGGCGGGCATTCACTCTTGCCCGCCATGAAGTTGCGACTCAGCCAGCCAGCGGTGTTGATCGACATCGCAGCAGTAGCTGAACTCAAGGGTATCAAGACGAACGGCGGCACGTTGAGCATTGGTGCCGGCGAAACGTATCACGCCATCGCGACATCAGCAACGGTCATTAGTGC
>JBFYTT010000242.1:0-5308 GCA_041300425.1 Roseiflexaceae bacterium | reverse complement strand
CCGTCGATGGTACCGGTGCGGTCATCACGGAGGATGAGTTGCTTGCCATTTTCGACGATGCGTACGGTCGATTTGCGTTCTGCTCGCAGGATTTGGCCATCGAGGCCGCTGCATCCAAAGGCATTGATACCACGCTGCTGGAGCAGTTCAACAATGCGTTTGTTGATTTTGCCGGCATAGACCATCAAAAAACTGTCCATTGCCGCCTGATCAGTGTACCGACTGACATGACCCGATGCCGTCGTGACGAAGCGTGGTGGACTACCAAGTGCCGTCGCGATGCGGTTGGTCTCGTGCGAACCGCCATGCACCAACACCATGGGAACGCCGCGCGCAGTCAGCGCGGCAATGTCATCACACAGCGCGGGGTAGTCGACATCTGCGCCACCGCCTACTTTAATGACCAACATGTGATGCCTCCGTTGCTTTTGGTGCACGGTCAGACAAGGTTGCGACGAGCATGGCTACCAAAATCAACACTGCGCCGAAATACAACCCGGGGCTTTGCGGCTCGGCGAGCACAAATAATCCAATCAATGACCCAACTACAGGCTGCACAAACAAACTAATTGCACCGAGGCTCGCGCCAGCACTCCGTAGTGCCCAAAACCAGAGCAGATAACTTACCACTGATGTCGCAATTGCCATATAGACGACCGCTCCCCATGCGTCCCATGGCGCAGCAGCAATCTGATTTGTGGTGTATGCCCACCACAATACCGGGGTCCACACGAGCATGCTGCCGGTGTATGTCCAACGCAGAATTGTCAATGGCTGGAAGCGCTGGACATAATGCGCACCCAACACCGTAAAGATAGACTCGCATAACAGTGCGAGGAAGACGAATGTATTGCCGAGTGCACGATTGGGTGCATAGCTACTATCTGGTGCACCGCCCAACGTCAATACCACCACCCCAACCATACCGAGCGCCAGGCCGATGCGTTTTTGGGGAGCAATAAACTCGCGTGCAATGAGCCACGCCAACACCGTCGTGCAGATGACCTCACCGATGATCATCAACGACGAATCAGTAGCCGTGGTCAACGACAGTCCGCGATAATCGAAGAACTGCGCACAAGCGACTGTCAACAGCCCCAAACTGCATAACACGAGGATGTCGCGTCGGGGGACTCCTTCGCGCGGGGCAATCCCACTGAAGCGCAACCCCCAAAAGCACGCCGTCGCAATACTGACGCGGATACCCGCCAGGATTAACGGGTCGAACGAATCAATGGCGAGCTTCCCAATTGCATGGGATGACCCCCACAACACATTTGCCACCAGCAACAAAAAAAGTGCCTGGAGTCGACTCATTACTGCCCCTCACATACTTGACTGCGGACGGACTTCGCCATCGACCCAAAAACACACACTGCCCCGACGATGCCGCTCGATGTGACTGGATCACTCATCACCCTGACGCCGCATTCCGGGGCGCGCGTCACAGCTCCGGTGGAAAAACCTCCATCGTCTCCGTTGATACCGAAGCACCTGCCCCCCAGGCAATGTTGGCAAGGTGCCTACCAGTGTTTGTTTTTCACAGATCGAAAATACGCCGGTATCACACTGCGTTTGATGGTGCCGATTTGCGCTCAGGGATGCCGCTAATGAGCAATGCACCAATGACCAGGATGCCGCCGATGATGAAGGTGATTGTCACAGGGTCGCCCATGACCTGGATCCCCACCAGTGCCCCCACGACGGGTTGGAACAAGAGTGCAACGGCAGCGACGGTGGCTCCGACAATGCGCACCCCATTGAACCAGAGGAAGTAGCACACGACCGACGTGACTACCGCCATGTACACCGATGCACCCCATGCAGACAAAGATAACTGGGCAAGTTCGCCAGTATAGCCGTAGTAGGCCAGGACTGGTATCCACACGACCAGACTGGCAGTATTGACCCAGGCGAGCATGCTAATGGAATTGTTGCGTTCCAAATATGCAGCGCCTCTGACGGTGTAGTACGATTCGCAGGCCAGGCAACCCAGCACGAGGATATTCCCGAGCAAGCGGTTCGGTGCAGTCTCGGTGTTTTGTCCCGCAGCCCCGGTTATGAGGATGACGACGCCGGCAGTGCCTACCAGTAACCCTATCAAACGATTGCGAGTTATGCGTTCACGCAGCAGAACATAGGCAAAAATCGCGGTGAAGATGACTTCCCCGACGATGAGTAATGAGCTGTCAGATGACAGCGTCAAACGAATGCCGGAGTACGCCAAAATGAAGCTTGCCACAATCCCAATCATGCTGAGGCGCACAAGCGGCCAACGATCTTCGGTGTGGATGGGGGGGCGACGCGTCATCATCTGGATGAGGATGAACAGTGGAGCTGCAATGCAGAGCCGCAGGGCTGCAAGAAGGAATGGAGGTGCCTCGTTGAGTGCGGTTTTGGCTACTGCATGTGAACTCCCCCAGAGGATGCAGGCAACAATCATACCGAGCATGGCAAGCGTGTTTCGGTTCATGGCGTCATATGACTTTCTTTCAGACTACAGTGGATGCAACCCAATCATATCGAGGCTCGTGCGCTCGTCAAAACCAGACATCAAGTTCAGGCACTGCACTACACTCCCCGCAGCGCCCTTCATCAGATTATCGATGGCACAGATACTCACGATGCGGCCCGTGTCGGGATCAATGTCGAAGCCTACATCTGCCAGGTTTGTGCCGCTCAGGAGCTTGGGCTCGGGCAAGCGGTGGATGCCGCCTCGTTCGCGCACGATACGCACAAACGGTTCGTCACGGTAACAGGCTCGGTAGGCCTTCCAAAGCGCTTTTTCGTCGATGGCCTGGGTCGGCATGCAATGCACTTGGGCGACTGCACCACGCACCAACTCGACACTGGTGATGCTCAAATGCACATTAGTGAGTCCCGTGTTTTGCATGACTTCGGCCGTATGGCGATGTCCGGTCGGAGCAAAAGCACGAACAATACCGCTACGTTCGGGGTGGTGTGATCCATCATTGACCTGTGCACCGCCTTCGGATGACCCGACCTTGATGTCGCTGATGACGATGTCGTCTGCGGCGAGGAGTCCCGCACGCACCAGCGGTAACAACGCAAGTGTCGTTGCTGTAGCGTTACAGCCCACCCCGCTGACATAGGCCGCGCCGAAGAGTGCGTCTCGTTGGAGCTCGGGGAGCCCGTATACGAACCGTTCGAGCCACTCGGGGTGCGGATGGACTTCGCCGTACCAGCGCAGATAGTCTGCCGGATCTTTGAGGCGAAAATCTGCAGAACAGTCGATTATCTTGGGTGCCAAAGCAGCATATCGTTCGATTTGGGCGGCGGCAGATCCATGTGGCAACGCCAATATCAACACATCGCAATTGGTCAGCATCGTCTGGCTGATAAATAGCAAGTCAGTCACCCCGCGCAGATGTGGGTGCGTGACCGTAACTGGTTTACCGGACTGCCGCTCCGAGGTTATCTGCTGGATGGTCACGAGGGGATGGCGCAGCAGCAACCGCAACAGTTCGCCGCCGACGTAGCCGCTCCCACCAACAATAGATACACTAAGCATCGGCACCGCCAGGCAACACCCCGCGCAGGTAGGCATCTGCCCACAAGAAGGCTGTCAGGGTGAGGCCGTCACGGATTTCGTTGCGGCCAACCAGTTCCCATATCTCTGCCGGGGTGAACCAGCGAATCGACATGATTTCGTTGGTATCGCTGATTGGTGCTACCACTTCGACGTCATGCCCGATATAGGCATAGAATGTTTGATTACTGCTGCCGTTGGCCGGGTGATACTGGCCCAGTTTGGTATAGCGCGCTGCCAAGGCACCACATTCTTCGTAGAGTTCGCGGGCGGCGGCGACGTCATCGGATTCGCCTGCATCGACTCTGCCAGCCGGGACCTCCCAGTGTGTCCGGTCGACGATGAAGCGATAGTGTTCCACTAGCAGAATAGCGCCGTCCGCACGGATGGGTACCACCCCTACCGCGGGACGGGGGTAGTCGACCACATGGTGGTGCGGGATGATTGTCCCATCCGGCAGCTGCACATCATCTTGGTGGAGGCTGACCCACTCGCTCTGGTGGATGGTCCGACGCCCCAATACACGCCATGGACGATCGGTCATATGCCGCTCCGTTTCCCTTGGGCGACTTCGAGGGTGTAGTCGATGATGCGCCCCGGGATATTGACCCCTGTCGGGGTTATGCTGTTGCGGAACTCCATGGTGTAATTGACCTCGTTGATGAGCAATTCGCCGTCGCTACTCTCGAGCACATCGATAGCGACCACGCCACCACCGACCGCTTTGGCAGCATTGGTGCATATCTCAGCGAGTGCTGGGGTAATCGTACAGACCGACGCTGCGCCACCACGGGCTGTATTGGTGATCCAGTGCTTGCTGGTGCGATAAATGGCCCCTATGCACTCGTCACCAATGACAAACGCACGGATGTCGCGCATATTAGGTTTGGCGATGTATTCTTGGATGTAGAAAATCGAATGGTGGTACGACCCGAGCACTTCCTTGTGCTCCAGAATGGCCTCGGCAGCCTCACGGTCGTTGACCTTGGCAATGAGGCGACCCCACGAACCAATCGCTGGTTTGAGGACAACCGGGTACCCCAGTGATTCGATTGCTTCGAGTGCCGATTCGGGTGTGAATGCCATCAGTGTTTTGGGTGTCGGCACATTGTGTTTGATGAGGGCTTGGGTGGTGAGGAACTTGTCGCCGCAGATGCGCGCGACATGGGCAGTGTTGACCGTGGGGATGCCCGTATCGTTGAGGGCGTTGAGCGCATACAGGGCACGAGAGTGATGGATACATCGTTCGAGCACGACATCGTATGGGTACCGTCCAGTATTGAGGTCCACAATGAGCTCATCGTCGTTTATACGCACATAGGCGATTCCGCGGGCTTCCATCTCGGCGAAGATGAGTTTTTCTTCGACCCGGATGCGTGAACAGAGAACTCCGATGCGCATGACATACTCCTGTTTGGGCCTATTCGCCCCAGTCTTCTCCGACCTCAGGTGCGAGGTCGAGGCGCGGCGGATCAATCGAGACGACTTCCAATTCTGCAGCGCAGTCCGGACAAACGACGATTTCGCCGACGACGGTACCTGCTACAAATGAAATTTCTGCATCACACTCCGGGCAGATTGCCTGTGGCATTACTGTTCCTTTCGCTACATTACGAGATGCCGAGGGTATAGAGGGCTTGACGCAGGTCGTGCATCAAGTCGTCGATGTGTTCAATTCCCACCGAGATGCGCAGCAAATTGGGGGGTGTGCTGCTCGTCGGCCCTTCGATCGAGTAGCGGTGCTCAATAAGGCTTTCG
>JBFYTT010000238.1:0-9006 GCA_041300425.1 Roseiflexaceae bacterium | reverse complement strand
ATGTACAGGTGCCGACTGCCCGCTACAAAGTATTTGCGCGTGCTGACGAAGCTATCGCGTTTGTGCAACACAGCGATCTCGCGTGGGTCGTGAAAGCAGATGGCCTTGCAGCAGGCAAAGGGGTTATCGTTGCCGAATCTGTTGCCGAAACCATCGCAGCAATCGCGAGCATCACCGATATACCAGCGGGCCACCAGATCCTCCTCGAAGAACGCTTGGCAGGACCCGAAGTATCGCTCATCGCAATTTGTGATGGCGAACGCTATAGTGTTTTGCCGACCGCCCGTGATCACAAGCGACTCAACGACGATGATAGTGGTCCCAATACGGGGGGTATGGGTACCATTGCGCCACTCCATGCAATGAACCACCACACTGCCAAGCAGCTTGCGGAGCTCGTCATCAAACCAGTGCTCGATTTCATGCGGCTCCATGACATGCCATTTGTCGGTGCCCTCTACGCAGGGGTGATGCTGACCGAGGACGGCCCCAAAGTTATCGAATACAATGCCCGCTTTGGTGACCCCGAGACACAGGTGATCTTGCCGCTTGTCGATGGAGATGTGCTCAAGGCACTCTCGGATGCGGCCCACGGTCGCCTCGACCCCGACGTTCTTGGGTGGCGACAGGGTGCCGCTGCATGTGTGGTTGTGGCGAGTCATGGCTACCCCGAGAGCCCGCGTCGCGGCGATCCCATTTGGATCGATCAACACCTGCCGATGGGGGGAATGGTCTTGCATGGAGGGACCGTCATCCGCGATGGTGTCCTGGTAAGCAACGGCGGACGGGTTCTCAATGCAGTCGGCGTTGGCGAGACGCACGCCGAAGCACTAAAAGTAGCGTATGCAGTTGTCGATTCCATCACCCTCGCAGGGATGCACTACCGGCTCGACATCGGTCAGTCGGAGGTACCATGAAGTCTCCTGCGTTGGTTGTCGCTGCATCCGGCGGTGGCTCGAACTTGCAAGCAGTCATCGATGCAATCGCAGCTGGCAGCTTGAGCATGCGCATCGCATTGGTTATCAGCGATCAACCGACATGCGGTGCAGTCCAACGGGCACTCGCACACAATATCGCGGTTTGTGCAATCCCCTATCCACGCAAAGCGACGGCTCTGCAACGAATCGCATGGGAATCGCAGGCCATGCAGGTGGTCGATTGCTTTGCACCAGATATTTTGCTCCTCTCTGGGTTCATGCGCATTCTGAGCAGCACGACTCTCGCGCGCGTTACCGTTCCCATGCTCAATCAACACCCTGCGTTGTTGCCAGACGACGGTGGCGACTCTGTGTCGCTGAGCGACGGCCGTACCATTCCTGCATTGCGTGGTGCACATGTGGTGCGTGACGCGATCGCACAGCGGTTACCGGTCACCGGCTGTACCATTCATCGGGTCGTACCTGAGGTCGATCGTGGGCCGGTGATTGCGCGCGTCGAAGTCGCAATACACCCCGGTGACGACGAGGCGACTCTGCACACTCGTATTCGCGCTGTTGAGCGACAGTTACTGATAGACACATTGCAAACATTCGTCTAACTGACTTGTTGCATAACACGAAGTATCCCCCGTACGAGTGCATCGTACGGGGGATGATGTTGCGTGATGTATGGGAAGTGACGGAGCGTTAGTCGCGCCGACCAGTGCCGAGGAAGCGCAACAGAAAGAGAAAGAGGTTGATGAAGTCCAAGTAGAGTTTGAGCGCACCGATGATGGCGAAGCGATGGGTATCGTCTTCGGTCGATACATTCTGTGCCATTCGGGTCAATGATTGCACATCATACGCCGTGAGCCCTACAAAAATGAGCACGCCGGCGGCGCTGATAACCAGCGACATCAGTCCACTTCCCAAAAAGATGTTGACAATCGAAGCAATCACCAACCCGACAAGTGCCATCATGAGCATCGAGCCCAATCCGGTCAAATCGCGCTTGGTGGTTGCACCGTACAATGCCATGGTTGCAAACGTACCGGCAGTCACAAAAAACGTTGTGCCAATAGAGCTTGCCGTGTATGCGTAGAAAATCGGGGTCAACGTTACCCCTGAAAGTGCAGAATATGCCAAAAAGAGGATGGTTGCAGTTGTTGGCGCCATCTTGTTGATACGGGCACTCAAAAAGAATACCACGCCAATTTGGACAATCAGAAGGACAATCATCAACGAACCAAGGGACTTCACAGCTCCCGAATTGTACAGGCTGGTCGCCACAGCACCAGTCACCATCAATCCGGCGGTCATCCACAGGTATACCTGTTGCATGGCTTTTTGGATGACAATAACGGGATTAATAACATTAGATTGCATGTGATTCTCCGAATAAGTGTTCCGTATAAGTATCACACATTTTACGCCGTGTGCACAGTCTTGGTTGCATGAAATGTTGATGAGGAAAGTGATTCAAGGTATGATAGCCACATATGAAAGATGTATCCATGCCCGTACCAGCGTTGATTTTGGCATCACAGTCTCCTCGTCGGGCTGCAATATTAGACGCACTCGGGGTGCACTATGCAGTGAAGGTGAGCGACGCCGAAGAGACGGCAACGTTCCCCGATGACACACACAGTGATGTGATGCCGACCGTCGCTGTCGATCGCAACGATCATCCTGTGGTGCGTGCATGGCGCAAGGGGAGTCACATCGCTGCGCTGCATCCTGACGCAGTCATCCTCGCTGCAGATACGATTGTGGTCTGTGACGGACTGGTGCTCAATAAGCCAGTGGATGATGGAGATGCGAGTCGGATGCTCCATTTGCTTTCAGGTAGGACACATAGCGTCTACACGGGATTGGCGCTGTTTGCGCCTCGTCAGTCTCCGCGCTTTATGGTAGAACAATCTGATGTGCAGATGCGCGTCCTTTCAGAAGACGAAATAGACACGTATATACGTACCGGAGAACCGATGGACAAAGCGGGTGCGTATGGGATACAAGGCATGGCAGGCACGCTGGTACATGCGGTGGTAGGGAGCTTTACCAATGTGGTAGGCTTGCCCATGCAGGCAACAATACGCCTGCTGAACACCGCAGGGATCCCAGTTGCACAGACGCTCACGGCTGCATATGAGCATTGGCGAGTCGCGCACCCGTTGTTGCGCACAGACCTCGGACGTGAGCCATGACATTACACGCAGACGAGACTCACGTTGTAGTCATCACCAACGCACTTGCTGGTCAAGCGGCTGCACGAGCCGAAGCTGTGACGAATGCCGTCTCACTCTGGCGTGCGCATGGGTGGTACGTAACCGTGCGCGAAACGACACAACACGGTGACGCAGAACAGTACGCCCGTGAAGCAGTAGCTGAAGGGATTACGTTGGTGATCCCTGCGGGTGGCGATGGAACGGTCAACGAAGTCGCCAATGGGTTGGTCGGCAGTACTACAATCCTCGCACCGCTCCCCATCGGCACCGTCAACGTGTGGGCGCGAGAGGCTGGTTTTTCGATGGACGTTGCAACCGCTGCGGTCCAAATCCTGACTGCGCAGCGGAGTGTCATTGATGTCGGCAAATGTGGTGATCGGTTTTTCGTGTTGATGGCCGGCATTGGATTTGATGCAGAAGTCGTGCAACACCTCTATGCACGCGATAAGCGTCGGTTCGGGGTGATGGCATACATCGGCAGAATTTGGTCGGTGATGTGGGGATATCGCGGCCAACGGGTGCGTGTCCAGCTCGACGATGAAGTCTTTGAGGTGTCATTGCTGATGATGATAGTGGGGAACACTGCTCGCTATGCCAGCTTTATTCCTTTTACTCCTGATGCCGCTCTCGACGACGGGATGCTCGATGTCTACATGCTCGTCGGTGCAGACATGTTATCCGGACCTTTTCGCTTTTTGGCACTCTATCTCAAGCGAATCATGCCGTTCCTCGACCCGCATGGAATAAGCCGTCGCGTGCGCACGGTCACTATAGAAGGCACACCGATCGCCATGCAACTCGACGGTGACCATGTCGGCACTACACCGACGCGTATTTCGATACAACCCAGCGCACTGCATGTGTTGCTGACGCATGGAGCAGCACAAACGTTGCGGCTCGCCCCTTGGGGAATGGAGAAATCATGAAGCACGTTCTCACGTGGTGTGTCATTGTCATGGTATTGGTTGGATGCAGCCAATCGGGTTCTCCGACGGTGCCAACGAATGATGCTCCCGGCACGACAAACTCGCCCGCGGTGATTGCCACTCCTGCATTGCCCGGACGCCTATTGCTCGTCAAATCGGGAAACTTGTTGATGTGGTACGACGGACAGCTCCAACAATTAACATCAAGCGGCGATGCCTGGCAACCAGCATTTTCACGAGACGGCACCCGTATTGTGTTTGTTCGTCGTGGCCAGAGCTACAGTGACATCATGTTGACTGCTGCGACTGGAGGTGAGGCAATTCAACTCACTGACAATGGCTCGCGACACGCGTTACAGAGCTTTGAGCGCATTTACGATTCCATGTGGGCGTTTTATCCCAGTTTTTCTCCTGATGGGAGTCGGATTGTCTATGCATCGCAATTCGGCCCGCCGGAAGGCTCGCCGGCATCCGAATACCGATTGGTGATGTACGTCCAAGATGCCCGTGCCGGGGCGGAGCGAGTGACCGCGTACGCGGATGGTTCGGGGAATGTGGGGCGTTCGATTTTTGACGCAGAGGGAAAAGGCATTTACTTTTCTTTTAATCCAGCCGGTCAAAACGGTGCTCCACGTATCATGTACTACAATTTGGCGAACGGTGGCTTGACATTGCCATCCGGACTGCCGGACCAAACCTACGATCCGGCGCTGAGTCCTGACGGCAAAACACTCTACTACGCCAAGCGTGACGGCGACACAACGGAAATTTTTAGTATCCCCACTGCAGGGGGGACGCCGGTGCAAATGACGCAACGCAAAACAGCACGTGCTCCTGCGATATCACCCGCTGGGGACTGGTTGGTCTACCTTGCTGTTCCCGAACAAGCCGCTGGCTTTGAATTATGGGCGCAGAAAATACTCAATGGTAAACCAGACGGCGAACCAGAACAAATCACCCGTGATCAGCTTTTTGATGCCGATTCAGGGATATCGTGGGGTAATTGATGCATTTTGTGCACGTCGTTCAAATGTATCACCCGGTGACCAGTGGATCGGTGAAGTTTTTTGTGGAACTCGGGCAGCAATTGGTGCGTGGTGGGCATCGGGTGACGATTCTCACCACGACTGCAGCAGAACTCGAAGCATTTTGGTTGCCCTCGAAAAACGAATATCCTGCGGTCACCGAAACGCATCTAGGAACAACCATTATTCGATTTCCTATTCGACGGTTCGCTCCGCACCCGTTGATATATCCAATCATGCGCCGTTTGCTGGTAGAACTCGGGCGGCTCCGTTGCCCCGTGAACCTGATGCGGTGGTTGTCGGCGTTGACTCCGCGGACGCCAAAATTGACGGATTGGATTATCACAAACAGTGATGATATCGATGTCATTCATGTCACAAATGTGACACTCGACGGCCTCATCCACCCGGTCATTGACGCTGCCGAACGTGCAGGCATCCCCGTCATTGCGACGCCATTTATCCATCTCGGTGAAGCGACTGATGCATCGCTCGTCCGGTATTACGAGATGCCCCAACAACTCGATATTCTACACCGCAGTCGTGCCGTCTTTGTGATGACCGCGCGTGAACGGCGCTTTGTTGTGGGCCACGGGGTGTCAGATGCACTGGTGCATGTGGTCGGCGCTGGGGTCACCCCTACAGAGGTAATCGGAGGGAATGGTGCGTCGTTCCGCGATCGCCATCAGGTGTCGGGGCCGATTATTCTCCAAATCGGTGCAATGGCACGTGACAAGGGGACTCTGACGACCATTGATGCCATGCGGGTGCTTTGGCAAAAGGGCAGTGATGCCTCGTTGGTGCTCATCGGAGCGCCGCTTGAGCACTTTGTGACGGCTTTTGCAGCATTGCCGAACGATATACGCAGACGCATTGTCCTGCTGGCGCATGCGTCTGATGACGATAAACGCGATGCGCTGGCAGCTGCCACGCTCCTCGTGCTCCCGTCGCGGACGGATTCGTTCGGGATAGTCTTTCTCGAAGCGTGGTGCAATCATCTGGCGGTTATCGGTGCCGATGCTGGCGGAATCCCCGATGTCATCGCTGATGGCGTTGATGGACTGTTAGTGCCATTTGATGACCGGCAGCGACTCGCAACTGCGATCGAATCACTGTTGGCTGATCCTGCGCGTGCACATCAATACGCAACTGCCGGTATGGAGAAAGTGGCCCGCTTGTACACATGGGATGCAATCGGTGCAGCCATGGTGCCGGTCTGTGTTGCAGCAGGCACGCCCCGCGTATGATTATCGATGTTCATCAGCATTATTTGCCACGAATCCCGGAGTATCCAGGTGAATCGCGGCAGGCATGGCTCTATCATCAATCGCGTATCCAAGGGTATCGCGATGTGCCGGCGCTTATTGCTGATATGGATGCAGCGGGGATAGATCAAATCGTCTGGCAGGGCGAGTATCTGCTCCATGCCGAGAACTGTGTGGAACGCAATCGCGTCGTTGCGGCAGCACTCGCCCTCAATCCCACCCGCTTGCGCGCGTTTGCGAGTATTCAACCTACTCATCCTGATGCGGTGGAGCACATTAAACATGCTCGTGATATGGGACTATTGGGTGTGGGCGAGCTCAATCCCGGCGCACAGGGTTTTACCATGCGTGACGCTACAGTGCTGCGTGTCTTGTCGTATTGTGCTGACGAAGGAATTCCCGTTTTGTTCCATGTCAATGAACCGGTCGGTCCGGCGTACATGGGCAAGGTTAGCACTCCACTCATAGCATTTTATGAGTGTGCGGCGCGCTTCCCCGAACTCAAGATCCTCCTCGCGCATTGGGGAGGTGGGTTGTGGTGGTATGAACAAATCCCAGCTGTCAAACAGGTCTTGCGCAATGTCTGGTATGACACTGCGGCGTCTTTTTTTACGTATCCTGATACGGCGTTGATGGCACACATGGCGAGTTTGGTTGTGCCCGAAAAAATCCTGTTCGGGAGCGATTATCCCCTCCATCCTACAAATATGCCAGAGCATTGGTTGGCGCAGTGGAAGACAACCTTCGCTGATGCCTGCCCGGCCCATGTCCGTCCTGCGTGGATGGGTCAGAACGCACATCTGCTGATGAACAACACCATCCGTCCTGTGGGAACAACGCCAGTGGGTACTGCTCGCCTGAGTATGGCAACCCCCGTCGTGGTTGTTGCAGAGCAGTGGCCGGACATGCTCAAAACCCTTGCACGATGGAACATTGTCGTGACAGAGCATACCCCGTGGTGGCAAACCATTGCCCATGCCTTGAGCGAGTCAGGGCATGGGCCAGAGGTGCACGAACAGGTTTTGCGGCTGTTACAAGATTAATTCTCTGCAGTTATGGGCCACGTGCGCCGATAACCACTGACGCTCCCGGCAGTATCCATTCACCGACGGATGGAATGGTTCCGATGACTTCGTATGGACCATATTGGTCAAAGACTTCGGGGATGCGGTCACGAGACTGCTCATCGACGAATACATTCGAGATACCCAACTGATTGAGCATGCTGAGCGCAGTCTGCGTGTCCATTTTGCGCAGTTCGGGCATCCGTATAGCACCTTCGACCGGTGGCCCGAATTGACCGAGTAATTCGGTTGTACAGACAGGAATCATCGCAGCGTCAAACGGCAATATGGGCGGGATGCGTTCCGCGGCGTCGGCGGCAATCTCCCAATTGAGGGTGACGTTGATATCAGGCTCGGACGGTGGGACGATCCATGCGACCGCATCCACTATCCGATCATACGGTACCGAAAGCCCGTCTGCGGGGGTGCACAAGCTGGTCGAAATGACCGCAGTGTCGGTGATAACCCCAGAAAGCGGCAAATCGAGGTTGATTTTGACCACCGTGACCGGTTGTAGCAATCCGGCACATGGATCAGGCCCGCCCTGGTCCGGCGACCCGGTCGGGTCGGGAAGCGACGGTTCGTCACTGGGCACGGGTGCTATCGGCCCGGGCGCCATGGTGCGTGTAAACAGCTCGGTCGAACGATTGTTGAATGGTCCCGGCAATGGACAAATGGGCTGTTCCGTGATGCCATTTGGCCGGGTGAACGCAATCGGCAGCTCACCGTTAAATGGTTCGGCGAGCAGCGCATTGAGACGTTCGCTCGCGAAAATATACTCCATAATGTTGCGCCAGATGATACCGCCCCCCGTGAGGCTTTCGACCTTGTCTGTCGGTTCGTTGTTGTTGTTGCCGGTCCAGACGCCGACGGTGACGTACGGTGTGTAGCCCAATGCCCAGGCATCACGCCAGTCATTGGATGTCCCGGTCTTGACACCTGCAGGACGCGACAATTTGAGTTTGCTGTTGGTCCCCCATATTGCGGCACGTGCATTGTCATCACTCATCATGTCCACGATGATACCGACGATGTCGGGTTTGACTGCAGGCACCCCGACCGGCGCGGCAAGTTGATCAATGATTGTTCCATTGGGGTCGACGACTTTGAGAACCGCCTGTGGTTCGAAGTACACACCGTTGCTCGCTAAGGTGTTGTATGCGGCGGTGAGTTCGAGGGGGGTGACTTCGCCGCCACCAAGGGTAAGGGCTAGGCCATAAAATCCCTCCCCCCGCTTGAGTGATTTGATGCCTACGCGATCGAGCAGCCCGAGGAGATTGCTGATGCCACCGTAGCGGAGTGCGTCGATAGCCGGCATGTTGAGTGAGTTCGCGAGCGCTTGGCGCATACGCAGAGGACCGTTCCACTTACCGTTGTAGTTTTTTGGGGTGTACCGTTCTGTCCCCAGTGATGGAAAAGTCTTCTCGACGTCCCACATGACGGTCGCAGGAGTCATCCCGCGTTCCATGGCTGCGAGGTAATTGAAAGGCTTGAGCGCCGACCCCGGTTGGCGCAGGTTGGTCGCAACATTGACTTGGCCATCAAGTACATTGCCATCAAATCCTTCAGTGATTGTTTTTTCGG
>JBFYTT010000234.1:0-4347 GCA_041300425.1 Roseiflexaceae bacterium | reverse complement strand
ACGTCGCATACGCCCATACATAGGGGAACGGATTCAGCCCTTCTGCGCGTGATGATACATGATTTGGGATAAAAAAATTAACGAGCTGTGTGCTCAGCGGCACTGCAAATGACATATCAGGGTCGGATTCTTTTTCATACATTCCCATCGTCATGACCATATTGATCAAGAGTGGGCTGACAAAGAATATCACGATGACTGTTCCAACCAACAAATCGAACCGAAATCGTGGATGCCATACGGATCGACCCGTCCGCCAGGCATAATACACATACAAACCAGCGCTGAGAACGAAGAAATACTGATAGTAGAGCTGGCCAGCAAGCATCAGAGTCCCGACGCAGATTGCCGCAAGCAGCATGCGCCAAAACGATGGGCGATGAGCGTACCAGACCAACGCGGCGAACGCCAACCACAACGCGGCGAGCGAGAGCGGCATCCCCACCGAACCGAGTTCAAGGCGGCTAGTGATGTGCCCTCCGAGCATTGATGCAAGCGCGAACCAAACGCGTACGAGGGGGTGGATTGCGAGAGACACGGCCAGCCAATAACTGGCCAATCCTATCATCAAAAAAGCCAACGCAAGCGTCAGTGATGCACCACCAAGCGCTCCGACTGAAAGGCTGGCTATGGCACTGATGGGGTGCATGAATGACCCGTATGGATCTGCCAGTACTGGTTTGCCCGCGGCATTTGGGTTCCAAAATGCACACGAACCGCATGATCGAAGCATGTCCCAAAAATAGAACGAATTCATGCTCCGTGCATATTCCCCACCGACGGGGATGCGCACGGAGTCCCAACTTTGCCCATAGACCAGAAACCACACTGCCGTTATGACAACGAGTTCCAACATTCCGACACGATATGTTTTGAAGGCACCTTGCACGCGAACAAGGAGTCGGACTGCGCTACGATTTGAATCTTCACGAAGCACCATGCAAGTCTCCTTTGCCATATAGGCAACCATCGCACCACACATTTGACTATAGTCTTGGGTAAACGTACGAGGTTGTCAGAGTATAGTACGAAATCGCTATGTGCGTCATTGCGACGTAATACCAGATCGACCATCCACGTGCGTGGACGGCCGATTTGGTACGGGAGCATGAACGATATCTGCAAGAGGTCTGCACGACGCACATCGCATGCACATGCATGTTTACTGGGAACGCTTACTTGGCGTCGTGGAGTGCACGCCAGACACGTTCTGCACGCAGGGGCAAGTCAGTGACACGCGCACCCACGGCATTGCGTACCGCATTGGCAACTGCAGCAGCACCCGCCGTAATGGGTGGTTCGCCGATACCACGTGCGCCGAATGGCCCGAAGGGTGATTTGTTTTCTACCAGCACGACATCAATGTCTGGCATGACTTCAAAGCCAGGCAGGTCATAATCCATGAAGCTGGCTGTCAACAATTGGCCGTATTCGTCGTAAATCATTGCCTCGTGCAGTGCCCAACCGAGACCTTGGGCCACACCACCATGGATTTGACCTTCGACGAGGGTCGGATTGAGGGCAAAGCCGACGTCCTGGACTGCCAAATAGCGCAACGGGGTAACATGCCCGGTGTCGGGGTCGACATGCACTTTGGCGAGGTGGGCGACAAATCCCGGAGCGTTTTCGGACACTGCCGAGGTGCCTTCACCGACGATAGGACCGTTGCCGCCTGCTTTGTTTTCGGCGAGCTCAGCAATCGCCCCTATTTCCATTGCTTTGTCGGGGAACCCCTTGACGCTGACGACTCCGTTGACGAGTTCGAGGTCAGCCGGGCTGGCTTCGAAGTGATCAGCAGCGGTCTCGAGCAACTTGGTACGTACCGCAGTAGCGGCCGCTGCGACTGCACCAGAGACACTGTACGTCGTCTGACTACCACCGCTCGGACCAGCGCGCTGGCCGGTCAGCGTGTCGCCTTGGATGAGTTGGATGCGATCCGGGCTGACGTCGAGGATTTCGGCAGCAACGAGCACCAACGAGCTATTGACACCCGAGATGTCGACCGAGCCCACGTGGATGCGCACTGCTCCGTCGCTGTCAACGCGACAGACCGAAGCCGCTGGCGACATACCGCAGGGCCAACCGCCGACGGCCAAGCCCCAACCGGTATTTGCTTCGGTGGTGCGGGTCTTCCACATCTCGTGGTTTTGCACGGCCATGAGACATGCCTTGAGGCCGATGTTGGGCCATTTATCGCCGTTGCCCATCCGGTCGCCCTCGTCGACACAGATTTGCATCCGCAATTCAAGGGGATCGCGACCGAGCTGGATGGCCAAGTCGTCGATGCTCGATTCGATGGCAAACGTGGCCGACGGTGCGCCCGGTGCACGATACGCACCACCCTGGGGCTTGTGGGTGAGGACTTCGCGGCAGAGGATGCGCACGTTGTCACATTTGTAATAGCCGCCCAACAGGATCCCCAGAATGCCACCAATGGTGAATGGAAAGACGCCGTTATCGAGCGTGGCGACAGCATCAAGAGCGACCAGCGTACCGTCTTTTTTGGCGGCAATGGTCAACTCAATAATGGTCGCTGGGGTCGGCGTGGTCGACAAAAAGTCTTCGGAGCGCGTTAGCACCATTTTGACCGGCCGACGCACGGCCCAGGCAACTGCTGCCACCAATGGGTCGAGGATGCCGTATTTGGCACCAAAGGCACCACCAACGACCATCGGCACGACCCGCACTTTGGATTTGGGCATCGATAACAACCGAGCGATTTCATCACGTACACCGAATTGGCCTTGGGTGCTCGTGTACACCGTGAGTTCGCCACGCATCATATGTGGGTCGGCAACGACGGCGTGTGGCTCGAGGTAGCCTTGATGTACGATGGGGGTCGTGTAGCGGCGGGTAATGACGATGTCAGCGCTTTTGATGGCTGCGTCGACATTACCCCGGTTGAACTTGGTTTCTTCGTGGAGGTTCGATGGCTCGCGATGACCTTCGTCAGCACCTTTGTCGACCGCTGCATGGGCTGCAGTCAAGTCGATGCCGTCTTTGGGCAACCCCTTGGGCCAGATGACCGGTGCAGATGGCAAGATTGCCGCCTCCATGTCGCTGACAACCGGGAGTGGCTCATAGTCAATGAGAACTGCATCGGCACCGTCTTTGGCAGCAGCCTCGGACTCTGCGACGACCACGACCACGGGGTGACCGCGGAACAACACCACGTCGTGTGCCAATACGGCACTCCCGCGGGAATTGACCGGCCGGTCTTTGGTGGGCAAATCAGCCGCAGTCAAAACAGCGACAACACCAGGGACAGCGAGCGCTGCGCTTTTGTCGATGCCGGTGATTTTTGCATGGGCATACGGGCTCAGGACCGGGCGGCCATAGAGCATACCGGGCAGACGCATGTCACCCGTATATTGGGCTGATCCCGACAGCTTCTCAGGGCCATCGATGATTTTGTGGCGTTTGCCAAGGGTCTTGTACTCTTTTTTGGCGGTCATGGGTTCCTCAATGATCTAGACAATCGCTGGGGGCGTATTGCCGGCTTCGGTAATTGCTCGACGGACATTCACAAACAGCAACAACACCAATCCGAGGATAAAAAACGCGGCTATCATTACCAGCGCGAGCCGATAAGACCCCGTGAATTGGAACACTAATCCGAACACCAATGGTCCGATCCAGCTCGTCCCGCGTTCACTGACTTCATACAGGCTAAAGTACTCGGCTTCTTTGCCGGCGGGGATCATCTGTGCAAACAACGACCGGCTCAGCGCTTGCGTACCACCAAGCACGATAGCGATACCTGCGCCTAAACCGAGGAACTGGTAGACGTTGCCTTTGGCCATGAAGTACGTCACAAAGGTGAGACCGGTCCAGACCAAGAGACTCACGATAATCGCACGTTTGGCACCCGTCATTTTGGCAACACGATTGAACGCCAAAGCGCCAAACCATGCCACAAATTGCACCATGAGTATGGTAACAATCAATGTCTGCGACTCCATCCCCAACTCTTCGGTGCCGAATTGAGAAGAGAGCGCAATCACGGTCTGGACACCGTCGTTGTAGAGCAGATAAGCCGCCAAAAAGAGCAGTGTCTGGGGGTACTGTCCAGCGTTTTTGATTGTTTCACGCAACTGACGAAAGCCCGCACTCAGGACAGTTTGGCCTTGATCCAATACCTTGCCTGGGTTCCCCACCCGGAGGCGCGTCAGCGGGATGCGCAAGAAAATGGCCATCCATACACCCGCCGAGGCAAGACAGATTCGTACTGCCATTCCACTATCGATACCAAAAGTATCATGCATCGTGAAAAGAACAAGGTTGAGGAGCAACAGCACGCCGCCGCCCAAATAGCCAAATGCGAAGCCCCGCGACGAGATCGCATCA
>JBFYTT010000222.1:0-4544 GCA_041300425.1 Roseiflexaceae bacterium | reverse complement strand
CATCTATCTTGCTTGCCGGTCCGCTCCTTGCCCGGCGCGGACACGTGCGCCTGCCTCGACCCGGTGGCGATGCCATCGGACGTCGGCGCCTCGATACGCATTTTCAGGCGCTCCGTGCCTTGGGTGCTCACATCGAAGTCACACCGAGCGAATACGTACTCACCTGCCACCATTTGCACGGCACTGATATCTTCCTCGATGAAATGAGCGTAACAGGTACCGAGCAGGCAATCCTCGCAGCAGTCCTCGCCCAAGGAACAACAACCATTGCGAACGCCGCTTCTGAACCGCATATCCAAGATTTGTGTCACTGCCTCAACGCGATGGGCGCAAAAATCGCTGGCATTGGTACCAATATGCTACACATCGATGGCGTCACATCACTCCATGGCACGACCTACCAAATCGGACCAGATTATATGGAAGTCGGGTCTTTCATCGGTTTGGCTGCAGTGACCGGGAGTGAAATACGGATTGCAGGCGCTCGCCCGCGTGAACACCGTATGACACGCCTGACAATGGCCCGATTGGGAGTACACTTCCGCGAAGAAGGGGATGATATTATTGTCCCAGGAGACCAAGAATTGCGTGTCCAAGAAGATACGCACAACGCAATCCCCAAGATTGAGTCAATGCCATGGCCCGGCTTCCCCGCTGATTTGATTTCGATTGCTGTTGTGGTTGCCACGCAAGCGACCGGTACAGTCCTCATCCACGAAAAACTCTTTGAAAGTCGGCTATTTTTTGTTGATCGGTTGATTGGTATGGGAGCGCGTATCGTGCTCTGTGACCCCCACCGCGCGGTAGTCGTGGGTGCTTCAAAGTTATATGGAGAACCTGAGGGTTTGCCGAGTCCCGACATCCGTGCTGGTATGGCGTTGTTGATTGCATCACTCTGCGCACGAGGCAAAAGTGTCATTTTTAATATTGCCCAAATCGACCGCGGTTACGAGTCCATCGATCACCGCCTACAGTCTTTAGGAGCTCGGATTGAACGCGCACGTGGCTAGGCTTGTAACGGTTGTAGGCAGTGTTGTTCTCGCCATTCTGGCGAGTCGCGTGCTGATCCTTTTGTTTGCCGCCCGACCCGACAACCCGGGTGTAGCGTTGATTCTGTCCGTTTCCGATATTCTGCGCACGCCATTTGCATGGATAGACGCACTCCAGCCGGTCTACGGCGCTCGTTTCGAACGCGGGACGTTGCTGGAGTGTGCCTTGGTGGTTTTGTTACTGCTGTGGGTACGTCGGTCGCGCCGAGCTTAGGCGTCTTTGTGCCGACCTGCAAGTTCAGCCATGATCATGTCGAGGCTGACTCCTTGATTGGCCAACAAGACGAGTGCATGATAAAAGAAGTCAGCAGTCTCCCACATGAGCTCTGGGGTGGAGTTGTTTTTGGCTGCGATAATCATCTCTGCAGCTTCTTCGCCGATTTTTTTGCCGATACGATCGACCCCACCGCTGAACAGTTTGGTGGTATACGACCCCTCGGGCATCTGTTCCTTGCGGCTGACGACGAGGTCAGAAAGCCGTCCCATCATGGTAAGCGCAGGCACGCGTTCGGTATTCGCACTCCCATCGATGTTCCACGCAAAACACGATGCGGTACCGGTGTGGCAGGTCGGCCCCGCAGGGATGGCCAATACAAGGAGCGCATCGCCATCACAATCGAGCCGCATCTGTTGGAGTGTGAGGGTATGGCCTGATGTTTCACCTTTGACCCATAGTTGTTGCCGACTGCGGCTATAGAATGTCACCTGCTGTGTTGCGACCGTAGCAGCGACTGCTGCGGCATTCATATACCCCAGCATCAGGACTTCGCCGGTATTGGCGTGTTGGACAATTGCAGGGATTAGGCCGTTGTCGTCGTATTTCATACACCCTCCCATCTTCTCTGCTGTGCGTCGTAGGACGCAATCGAACTAGTGACGGAAGTGGCGGCGGCCCGTGCAGACCATCGCAATACCCAACCGGTTCGCCGCTGCAATAACATCTGTATCACGGACAGAACCACCGGGTTGCACAATGGCAGTAACCCCGGCTTGTGCAGCAGTCTCGACACCATCAGGGAACGGAAAAAAAGCATCGCTGGCAAGGACTGATCCTACCAACGACAGTCCTGCACGGTGGGCTTTTTCAACCGCGACTCGAGCACTGTCCACACGACTCATTTGACCGGCCCCCACACCCAATGTGCGGTCATCCGCTGTGTAGACGATGGCATTGGATTTTACATGCTTGGCGACACGCCAGGCGAACTGCAATGCCTGGAGCTCTGTGGCAGTAGGGGTACGTGTCGTCACACACTCCCATACTTCACCACGCGGAAGTTCACGGTCGGGTTGTTGGACCAGAAATCCGCCGGGGATTGAATGAACCACAAGCTGTTGATCGGCGGCAATGCCAGCGGTTGATTGTACCAGGCGCCGTTGCTTTTTCTGCATCAAAATGGCCAATGCATCGGGATCAAAATCCGGTGCGATGATAATCTCAGAAAAAATCTCATCAATTGCGTGCGCAAGTGCAACATCGACCGGTGCATTGAGAGCGATTACACCGCCGAACGGTGCCTCCCGATCTGTTGCAAAGGCCTTGTGCCATGCCTCAACACCGGTAGCGGCGACCGCTACCCCACACGGATTGGTGTGCTTCACAATAGCGAGGGCCACCCCTTCGGTGGGATTAAATTCTTCGATGAGTTCTTGGACCGCACAAATATCGAGAATATTGATATACGACAACTCTTTGCCATGCAACACGCGAAACCGGTCGTCGAATGACCCATACAGTGCCCCCAGTTGGTGGGGGTTTTCGCCGTAGCGGAGCATACGCGCCTTGGGTGCAGTCGCCACCAAAACCGGTGGGAAGACCTCCTCGCGAGTCAAATATGCTGCAATTGCAGCATCGTATTGCGCCGTGTGCGCATATGCACGCGCCGCCAACGTCCGTCGGAGCTGCAGACTCACCGTGCCTGATCGTAGCGCGGCGAGGATCTCTGCGTAGTCATCTGGAGAAACAATAGGTAACACATCGGCGTGATTTTTGGCACTCGCACGAATCATCGCGGGTCCGCCGATGTCGATTTGTTCGATTGCTTCGTCGTCGGTTACCCCAGGCTTTGCGATGGTTGCAGCAAACGGGTATAGGTTGACTACCACGAGGTCAATCGGGGTAATCGCCAACTCAGCCAGTGTCTGCATGTGTGTCGCACGATCGCGTCTGGCCAGAATTGCCCCATGTACCGCGGGATGCAGTGTTTTCACCCGTCCATCTAAAATCTCGGGGAAGTTGGTTATCTCGCTTACACTGCGTACCGGTACTCCTGCAGCGGTGAGAGTGGCCTTGGTATTGCCTGTCGAAAAAAGCTCGACTCCGAGCGAAACGAGGCCTTGTGCCAGGTCGACGATACCGCGCTTGTCCGAAACGCTCAACAATGCACGCATTATGATTCCTTTGTGTTCCGGCGCTTGCGTCGTGCGGGCACTGTAGACTGTGCTTTCGGTGGTCGCCCGGTACGAATCATACGAAGTGCGGTGACGAGCGCTTCGAGCGATTTGTCCGCCCATCCATAAATGGTCGGCCGACTTTTGCTCAGCCCGGTCGCTATTTGGGTCACATTGGTACGGTATTCAGGATCAAATGTCGCCAGATGGACGCGTGCGGTGGCGACAATCTGCATGATCTCTTCGGGCGTGAGATTGAGTTCTTCGATGAGCTTTTTCGCTCGACGATTCTGTTCGAAGTTTTGCATAGAGGACTCCATACCCTTTGCCGAACGGGCTGACCCATGTCCTCCTTTATTGTACAATACGAGTATTTACATGTGCAAATAGATTGTAAATTGTTATCAGGATTGCCACGCGGCTACGGTCGATGGGAGGTACCATGCCAGAACATGAAACGGGTCGGCTACGACACCACGAAACGTTGCTCCAGATAAGCAGTGCAATGACCGCACAACTCGATATCACCTCCCTCTTGACCTTTGTGATCGATGCTGCGGTCGAGTTGTCGGCCGGGACTGCAGGGGTGATTGCACTTCGTGACGAGTCAGGCTCGTTGCATATTCATGCAGCTGCACATATCCAAGCAGTCCATTGGCATGCTCTCGAGCCATTCGTTGCACGCTTTCAAGATATCGGGTACGTCGCTACCGAAAACGACTTACAAGATTTGCGCCTCATCTTAGATATCTCTATCCGACATGTCACCGCCTTGTCGCTGCATTACCTCAATACAAACGTCGGGTATATTTTGGTGTTTCGATCGGCGGTCAATGTGGCGTTCAGCAGCGATGACCAACACATACTGAGCGCTTTTGCAGATCAAGCAGCCATTGCCGTGACCAATGCACGACTCTTTCAGACCTTGGTCCGAGAAAAGCAGCACCTTGCTGCTATTGTTGAACATAGCATCGACGGCGTCATGATCCTCGATGGTCGCTGGCGTATCAGTGCCTTCAATCGTGCGATGGAACACCTCACGGGGTGGGAACGGAGCGAAGCACATGGTCGTCCGTGTGCCGAAGTCGTTGGCATAGAGACACC
>JBFYTT010000187.1:0-9958 GCA_041300425.1 Roseiflexaceae bacterium | reverse complement strand
GATGTACCTGCTGCGACAACCTCGTAGCGAAGACGCCGCACAAAACACCCCCTGCCGCGGCAGGGGGTGTTTTGTGTCGAGAAGGCATAGACAGCAGTCGACCTATCAGGCACTGGTCAGGGGTCGCCGCGCGTACCAGCGTAATGTCAGGGCAGTCAGGCAAATCAGAATACCAATATGTATGGTGGCAAGCAGTAGCGTCACCAGCGTGTACTCTGGGGCGCTGGTGAGTGCATACAGCTGCATACTCGGCCAAAGAACGACACCAAATACCGTGGTGAATGCATGGAACAGCGCCATAGCCGGCGCCGGTAGCATGTCGGGCAACAGCGCGATGACCCGGTCCCACGTAAGCGGCACGGCGAGCATCGCAAGCAAGAAAATCCGTTGGACCGATGATGCAACCAGGGGTGTCAACAGAATCATCACCACGATACCGGTGGCAATCAGGACAAGCAACGGCGGCAACGATGCGAGCCACACGGTCCAAACGGGAAACGCAGCAGGTGCCAACACTGCCGTTGCTCCCACCAATAGGGCATACGCGCTCAAGACGATAAGAAACGCTGATACGAGGTACGCGCTCATGTAGTGGACCCGCGAAGGGAGCTGTAGGAGCCGGGTCAGGCTGATGGGATGGTCGGCCATATCAGCAATCACCGATGTCGTGTAGAGTGCCAATGCAAAGGAAGAAAGTGCCCAAGTCGACAAGGTCGACGTCGGGTCGACGTGATTGGCGAGTGCAACATACGCAATAACGAGGGCAGCACCCCACTCGACGAAAATACGTTGGGTGCGGATGTAGTCGTCGAGAATCCAGCGGATGAGTCGTATCATTGAGCGACCTCTTCGGTGGCATTGGACTCTCGGATTGCATTTGTCAGCAGGCGCACCGGGTATCGATGAGCAAGGACGACCGGATAGCGGGCCTGACTCACCAAGTCTGCGAGTGGGTGATTCCGTGGTTCGATGCAGAAGATATGCACACTATAGTGCAGCAATACCTGCAAAATTTGAGCCAGCGAACGTACGCCATCACCGGTCAGCACAATATTGCGGCGGGTCACAATGATTCCGCCATCAATTGCAACGATGTGTTCGTACGCGGCGCTGGGGATTTCGTTGGTGCGTATCATAATCGTCCGTTGCATATCTTGGATGTGTTGCGCACTCAGCTCTGCGATGATTTTGCCGCCAGAAAGGACGGCTATTTGGTCAAACAGTGATTCCATCGGCGTATTGCCTCGGGTGGCAATGACCATGGTCATCGTGCGGTCACGCAGGTTTTCGAGAATATCAATCATCACGTGTTGTTCGTGTGCGGCGAGATCGACCGTCGGTTCGTCGAGCAAGAGGAGTGCAGGTTTATTGGCGAGTGCCAAAGCGAGTGCAGCACGCCGGCGGTTGAAAAACGACAACTTGCCGATGGTGGTGTGTGCGTGTTGTTCGAGCGCACACCAACGGATTGCTCGTTGGCAATCCTCTTCGATGGTTGCATCCATGCCAGCCAAAAGGGAACGGTGCTGGGTCAATACCTCGTGGATGGTTTTGTGTGAGGGCAGCTGAATCCGCGGTGTCATCATGCCAATGCTGCCTGGCCGCGGACGCTCGCTCATTTCGCCGATACGGATCCCTGCAAGGGTATGACCGGATAACCCCGCCATTGCATTGAGCAAGGCGCTTTTGCCGGTGCCCGGTGCACCGATAATCCCAAAGGAGCTCCCCGCGGCGATATGGAGCGTGACATTGGTGACGGCGGTGCGTGGGATAGCCACATTGGTCAACGAGACGTCGTGCATGACTTAGCCCGTGATAAAGCGCAGATAGAGAAGCGCCAACAGTGCCGGTGGCAGCGCACGCCACCAACACCATCGCAAAGCAGCCGAAAGCGTCGTGAACGGTTGGTTGCGTACAAGGTAGCGCAACACAACCATCGTCGCCAAAAATGCAACCATCACCGCTACCAAGCGTACCGCATTTGGTTCGATTGCGTTGGGTATCATACTCGTCGCGACCGCGGCCATGAGCACGGTGGCACGGACATCAGCAGCCAGCTGCATGAGTGCAACCGTAGACAAGTCGAGCCCCGTCGTCATGACACCGGTCAACGCAGTATCGCTCCGGAACATGCCAATCCCGATGGCCGCGGGGAGGGCCATGAGGGCTGCTACCCATGCGAGGATGTAGGCAGGTACAAGGGCAATCTGCCAACTTTGATTGGCCCAATAGAGCGCGCCAAAGACACACCAGACCACGATACGTCCGGCAAAACCGATTTGCAACGCACGGGCAGCACCCCGGACGACCAGTGCCGAACCCGAGGTCTGTGCGACCAGTGACGGTACCAAAAACGCTGCTTCGAGCGCTGCCCACATGAGCAGAGGCCCAGCTACCGCAGTATAAACAGGGTTAAACGGCCATGGCATATAGATTGATGCCCCTACTGCCAACACCATGCTGAGCAGAGCAGCAAACCCATCAATGCTGAGCAATGAACGCCCCCAGTTGGGTGGCAAGACGGGGCGTCGTTGGGCAACGATATATCCAAAGCCGAACGTAAGAACGGCGATGATGACTAACCCTGGGTAGAACACATATGCAATGAGAATATCCACAATGGCTCCTTTGAATGGTGACGTGGGTTAGGCGCGTTCTCTGCGCTTGCGATTGGTGAGCGCACTACGAATGGCACTAATCACCACCGCTTGGGTTACCGAGCATCCGTCGACGGTGTAGCTAATGGGCAATTCTGGTGCGGTGCCTACTCCTGCACGCCCAAATGGTGCCCCCGTAATGGCGCATTGGCCCACGGCGATGATTATGGGTGCCGTGGTCATGCTGCTGTATGTTTGACTCAAAATACTACGTGCATACGGCGCCATGATGCCGGTGATGAGCCACACATCGGCATCTATCAGGGCGTTTGCGACCGTCATATCGCGCTCTTTGTGTAGCGCCAGTACCAACTGGGCATCACATCCGCCACACGAACCGGTATTTGCGCGGAACACGCGTATTTGCTGCGGCATGAGTGCTCCTTAGGACGACACATGGACAAATGTCAGGCCACGGATGACGGATTCGATGGTGGTCAAGAGTAACTGCGGATAAATCCCTACCACCGCACTGATACCCAGCAATACAAACATCACGATGGTCAATCCAACCGGCTCAAGGAGCTGCCGGCGATCGCTGGTGGCGATTTCGCTGGTCGCCATCAAGATGGGCATTTCTTCGGTGGGCAATTCTTCTGCGGCACCCAACAGTCGTTCGTAGAGCAAGCGAGCGATAGCCGCCAACATCAACAGTGTGCCAATGCCCAACAATACCACGTAGCCCGCACCGGTGCGCGCGGCGGCGTCATAGACGAGCACTTTGCTGGTAAATGAGCTAAACGGCGGTGCGCCGAGGAGCAATAGACATCCCCCGATGAAGCCACTCCCTGCCAGCGGCCAGCGCCAGAGCAAATCACGCCGAATGGTGACAACCGGTCGGCCATCGGGTCGCTCGAGCAATGCAATCGATACGTATATCACCATGACTGCAATCATGTGATTGAATAACTCGAGAATCGACCCCGCCAATCCGCTGCTCGAAGCACTCGCCACCCCAACCAACATGAAGCCACTATTGCCCACAATCAGGTATGTGGGCGTACGGCGCAGGTGGGGAGTCGCCAACCCAAAGAGCGCCGAGACAATCATCGTCACGCCGCCCAATGCCATCAAGACATGCATCCCACGTTCGTTTTCGGTCACGATAATGGGGAAAAACTGAAACGTCGAAATCAAAAACAGCAACCCGGTGCTGTTGAGCGCCGTGATGATGAACACGGTCACCATCGGCGCCGAAAATTCGGCAACTTCGATAAGCCATGAATGAAAAGGAAAAATCGCAAAGCGCATCCCAAAGCCGACAATCAGCAATGCAATAATCAAATTTGACGGTGATGTTTGCCCATTTGCCTCGGTCGGCCAATAAATCGTCAACAACACAAACGCCATGTACATGGCGAATCCTGACAGCAACACGAGCACCAAGTAATGCAGTGCCGTTATCAACGGCGAGCGCTCGACCAGCACCGTGCTCCCGATCGGGAGGTCGACAATCGCCAAAATAGCAACGAGCCCGCTACTGACCATCAACAGCGCTGCAACAAATGGCTCTTGGAGGAGCAAAACCGTTGTGCTTGTGAACCCCAACAACAAGAGACTCACCGGGATAAAGTGTTCACCGTGCGTAATAAAAAACGTCACTGTGTACGCAAACAACGCTATCCCCAAAATGGTCAGCAGGACCAGCTGCCCGAGTGGATCAATGGTGAGTGTCAATCCAAGTAATCGTACCGGCGCATCTACGGGCATTTGGAGCACCAAGATTGCTTCGGTCAAGACACAGATAATTGCACCGGTAATCGATGGTCTCGGTTGAGAACGCAACAGGAACATGCCTGCAGCGACTGCAAAAGGAAAAAAGATGATGAGTAAGTAAAGCATCAGCGTTTATACAACTCGTTGAGTTCGAGTGTCTTGAGGCGCCCATACATCAACGCGCTCAAATACGACACCGAAAGCGAAAGCACAATCGTGGTCAGTCCCAGCATTGCCAGCGGAAACACTTGAATGGTGCTGGCGATGGCAGTGTATAACAGATCGATGCTGCTGACACACAGCAATAATCCGAGTCCGAGCTTGAGTACATCGTTTGCCGTCACAATCGTAAAGATACCTGTCAGTGTTAACCAGTACCAGGCAAAGTCGACGGATTCGCTACCGATGGGGTACAAGCGCGGCAAAATAAAGCTCGCAATTGCTGCCAGTATCAATGCCCAGAGCGGCACAACAAAGTCAGTGAAGCGCAGTGGGGCGATGATTTTTTGGCGTTGTGCACGGCGCGCAGCGCGACGCAGCTCGGCAAGCGAAAACTCATCGAGCTCCTCGGTGCCTTCTTCACGCGAGAAGGTCAATGCGGTCACCCCGAGGATAAGCACGGCCGATAAACCGGCAATGATTTTGACGAGCACGGTCGTACTGACCATGTACCCCAACAACGACACGTCGGGGGTAATGAACTGCTGCTGCGCCAAAAACGCCGCAACAAACAGATAATTGAGCAGCAAGCCAAGGAGTGTGCTACGCCATTGTTGCGCCAAAAGGATGATGCCTGCCGAAGCTGCAATGCCCATCAATGGCCATTGTGTTGCAAAAAAATCCGCCATGCTTACCTCAAATCAGCAAGAGCACAACGACAATTAAGCCGAGCACCAAACCTGCCACATAATAGCGCTCTTCACCCAACCGAAGCACCCATTGCAGTGCGTTGCCGAAACGAATCAGTGAATCCCAGATACCTGTCAGAAGCCGATTGGGACTCACAATCCCACTCAGAAAAGACAGACTTTCGGCGGTTGCAACTGGTGGCACCGATGTCGAACCGACATCGGTGGGGTTCGCGATGTCACGTTGGCGCAATCGACTTGCATAGACGGGCACTGCGACCAAGAGCACCGAAATACCCGTCAACAGTAACTGCAGCGCGACCCCTGGCATGGATGGTGGTGTCAGCACACTGTCGTAGACCATGCGGTCTTGGAGCGGGATGAGCCAGAACCGCCACAACAACTGGGGTACAAACCCAGTTACCAACAGCACCGCAGCAAACAGCACGGGGCTCAACATGGCCACTGCACTCGGGATAGCTGAAACAACCGGTAAATCTGGTTGCGTTCCTTTGGGGATGCGCCGCCAGATGGTCGAAAGTGCGCCTGCCCAAGCCAGCCCGATTACCGAACCACTAATCAGCACCGCAATGATAATCCACGGGGCTTCAATCATCAGGACCTCGGCCATCCACCAACGGGTGATGAATCCTACCGTGCCAGGCAGTCCAATCGAAGCAGCTACTGCGATAAACAGCAACACACCTGCAAACCCGATCCGAGCGCGTGGTCGTAACTTGAGCAAATCATCGGTGTAGTTGCGGGTTTCGATGAACGCAATACCCAGCGCGATAATACATAAACTGAACATCGCCGTCACGAGCAGAACCGGCACGCCGTACGCGAGAATCTGCAAATTACTCACGGCAGCGAGGACAACCACCGCATACACGGAACTACTGTGCCAGCCGTACAAACTGCGCAGTCGGGTCGAACCTATTGCACCGACCGCTGTACCCAACGCACTCAGAATTGCCGCGACAATGAGCACCGTGCGCCAGAACTCGCTGATCAGTGGTCCTTGTGTGGCCATCATGTCGATAAATGTCAATGCCCCGAGCAGTGGGATGCCCAGTGGTACCAAAAAGATTGCCAAAATCGCAGGCGCGCTACTCATCCCTGCGACGTAGCCGTGGAACGGAGCTAAGCCCATCCCGAGGAAGGCTGCCAGACTCCAACAGACAATCAGCGCTCCAGGCAACGGTCCCACGGGGACATATTCGCGCCACATAATGGCGACCAACAGCATAATGGCGCCGGCAATACCACCGACGATGCTAATCAGCGGGGTGTCACTCCCGGGGAGTGCTCCACTTAATCGCATAATAATCCCACCGAACATGGCTGCAAGTCCCCACGCAAACACACGCAAGATGGTGTCTTGGGCAGCAACGCCGACGAGAATCATTGTCACGTGGAACAACAGCAATGCCAACAGACGCCCGTAGTTGCGGAGTTGATACGGGAGCGAATGGATCAGGCCGATCATACCTGCCGCACTCCCGAGCAACAACATTACCCCGACGACCCACGTGAATGCGTCAAAACGAAGCGACAGGGATGTCACAAATCCGTCGATGCGCATCCAATCGAATGGAAGCAACGCCAGCGGCATACCTTTGACGAGCGCCGAGAGCATAAGCATTACCGCGCTGATCACGAGACTCCCGATAGCAAGGAAGCCAATCTGACGGGTTGGTACCACCCGGTCAATCGACCAGGCAGTTATTCCTGCCAGCAGCGGGAGGATGAGCGCCACAATTTCCATACGAAGTGGTTCCTTTAGTGCTCTGCGCAGGCGCTACACGAGTCGGTCGAGGCAATAATCGTGATGATGTCATCAAGCAGGGCATTGGCTGATAACGCTTGGATAAGAGATCGGTCGAGTTGGCGTTCGATTTTGATGTCGCACTTCTTGAGATCAGTGGGTGATGCGGTAATTGCATAGGTAATCAACCCACGCGGGCCTTCTGCGGTGCCGACTGCACTGCCGGCAATCGATTCGAAGACCGGGTTGGCCGCTGGCCCAGCTTTCATTTGGCGGTTGGCCTGATCGATGATTTTCGCACTTTCGTGTGCTTCGAGGAGCATCACCATCAGGCGTGCATAGACGTCACCACCGTCTTGGGTGACCATTGATGCTTCGAATAAGCCGTACGCGTCGTACGGGTGTGAGAAGCGTGTATCGTGCGCAATGCCTGAAGCCCGACCAACAATCCCGCCCACCATGAGCTGGTTTGCTACCTGGCCGCTGAGGATGCCGACATTGACGGTGCGTGCCAACAAGCGATGATCGTCAATGATGTGATCAATAGAACGATACAGTGCTTTGATGAAGCTCGACACCCCTGCTTGGAGGGTCTGTTGGATGCGCGCGCTCGGCTCGATGGTCACCCCGCCAGGCACAATGACGACATGATCACTGCGCTTGCCGATGACTTCGAGCAGCAAGGTATTCGCGGCGAATTGTAGCTGACGCAGGTCCGTACTGTGCTGCGTCACTCCCACTATGTCACAGACGGTAGCTGCCCCCGCTAGGTGCATTGCGATCCGCTCGAGTTCGCAGACAATGACGCGGATAATCCGGGCGTGTATCGGGACCTGGATGCGGTTGATGGATTCGAGCGCATGGGCATATGCAAGGGCGTGAGCGCTACTACACGTCCCACAGACACGGGCAACGATTTTGGGGACATCTACCAACGGGGTACGACAAATCACATCGCTACAGTTGCGGGCATTCATGCCTGCATGGCAGTCGATGTTGGTGATGGACTCACCATCTATATCCATGATGAACCGTTGTGGGCCGCGCCACGCAGCATGAAACGGTCCGAGGGTAAGAGCGTAGGTCAACCTGATTCCCCTTGCGTAGACTGCAATGATTATACATGTGAATGTATGGATTTTCACTCTGATGATGCACAAAACGGGCAATCGTCAGATTGCCCGTGCCCAATTGCCAACGAACCACGTGGATCAGCGACGAAATACCGTCAACCGCATAGCGGTGCGTTCTTCGTTTTGGATGCGGATATCCATGAATGTAGGAACACACACAATTTCGATTGCTTCGTCCGACAAAAAAGTATGTGCGATTGCCACAGCCTTGACCGCTTGCCCCGTTGCACCGGCCCCGATGGTGTGGATTTCGGCCTGACGCCCTTCACGGATCACTCCCGCAATGGCTCCGGCAACTGCACTCGGGCGAGATTTGGTAGACACTTTGAGGATTTCGGTGGGGTGAGTCATGGTTGTGTTGGATTGGTGCGATGTGATGCCATAGACGTCAGTGGCTGTGTGTTCATCCATCGGATATGCTCCTGAAGAACCTCCGATGCGAGCAACTGCATCGGAGGGAGAACTCATTTAGCGGGCGTATTCGGTTGTGCGTGTCTCGCGGATGACGGTTACCTTGATCTGCCCCGGATACTGCAGACTCTCTTCGATTTTTTTGGCGATATTGCGAGCCAGTTGAATGCTGCCCAGATCGTCAATCGTTTCGGGAACGACCATGATGCGGACTTCGCGGCCAGCTTGGACTGCAAATGCGCGCTGGACGCCTTCGAACGACGTGGCAACCCCTTCGAGTGCTTCGAGGCGTTTGATGTACAAATCGAGCGTCTCACGGCGGGCGCCGGGACGGCCACCGGAAATCGCATCGACGGCTTGGACCAAGAACGCTTCGACGGTCTGCGGTTCTTCGTCGTTGTGGTGCGCAGCGATAGCATGCACGATAGCAGGTGAACGCCCCAAGCGCTTGGCGATATCTGCGCCAATGACCGCATGCGGTCCTTGGACCTCGTGGTCGACTGCTTTGCCGATATCGTGGAGGAGGGCGGCGGTCTTGGCGATGGCGATGTTAGCGCCCAGCTCTGCCGCCATGTGTGATGCCAACAATGCACATTCGAGTGAATGGTGCAGGACGTTTTGTCCATAACTGGTGCGGAACTTGAGTCGCCCAAGCAATTTAATCAAGTCGGGGTGCAGGCCTTGGACGTTGGCCTCGTAGGCGACGCGTTCGCCTTCTTCGCGCATGACCACATCGAGTTCTTGTTGGGTTTTTTGAACAACTTCTTCGATGCGTGTGGGGTGAATGCGCCCGTCTTTGAGCAGTTTGCCCAGCGACAGCCGTGCCACTTCACGGCGGACAGGATCATGACACGACAAAGTGACTGCATCGGGGGTGTCGTCGACGATGATGTCGACGCCGGTGATCTGCTCAAAGGCGCGGATATTGCGACCTTCGCGGCCGATGATGCGACCTTTGATTTCTTCGGAGGGGAGTGGCACGGTCGATACCGTGATTTCGGCGACATAATCCGACGCACAGCGTTGGATGGCCATACTGATGATTTTGCGGGCGGTTTTGTCGGATTCGTCTTGGGCGACGCGCTCGATTTCGCGGATGCGGCGTGCCGATTCGTCGCGCGCCTCGGCCTCGACTTTCGCCAAAATGACTTCGCGTGCTTGCTCTTCGGTGAGGCCCGAAATGCGTTCGAGTTCCGTCCGCTGCTGGAGTTTGTACTGATCGGCCTCGGCATTGGTCTGTTCTGCTTGCCGTTCACGCTGCGTGATTTGGCGTTCGCGTCGTTCGATGCCTTCGACCTTGCGATCGAGTGCTTCTTCTTTGCGGGTGATGCGTTCTTCTTGCTGACGTAGATTCTGTCGGCCTTCGCGCACGTGGTTCTCGGCATCGGTTCGGATACGCAACGCCTCGTCAGACGCCTGCATTTTGAG
>JBFYTT010000131.1:0-3722 GCA_041300425.1 Roseiflexaceae bacterium | reverse complement strand
GGAGCGATCGATGCGTTTGTCGTGTTGTTGGAGCACGCACTGCGCGAGATTAACTTCTTCAAGAGCCCCAGCGCGCCGTCGAAAATGCGATCTCTGCGCAGTATGACCCATCGCGCTCAGCCCAATGCCCGCGAAATCATGCTGTTGACAGCCATCGCCCATGAGTTGATTTCGTATGTGAAAAAGCTCCGTTCAAAGATTTCAAATTGACATAAAACAAACCTCATTCTGCTGCAATTGGGCTATAATACACATGTATTTACCGATTGATGTGGGGGGTTGCATGTCACCACTGGATCACCTTGTGAAGCAAGATCCCGAGATTGCGCGTATGTTGGTGGGCGAGGCCCGTCGGCAGCGGGACGGGCTCGAGCTCATCGCCAGCGAAAACTACACCAGCCGTGCAGTGATGGAAGCACAAGGGTCAGTGTTGACCAACAAATACGCCGAAGGCTACCCCGGCAATCGCTACTATGGCGGCTGTGAATGGGTCGACCAGGTCGAGAATGTAGCCCGCGACCGTGTCAAAGCAGTCTTTGGTGCAGAGTATGCCAATGTGCAACCACACTCGGGGACGCAGGCGAACGCAGCGGTTTTTTTCACCTACCTCAATCCGGGCGACAAAGTCTTGGGGATGAATTTGGCGATGGGTGGGCATTTGACCCATGGATCGCCGGTCAACTTCTCGGGCAAGCTGTATAACTTCAGCCAATACGGGATCGACCTCGAGACGGGCTTGATTGACTACGAGCACGTAATGGAAATGGCCGAGCGCGAGCGACCCAAGCTGATTACGGTCGGCGCGAGTACCTACTCACGATCCATCGATTATGCAAAATTCCGCGAAATAGCTGACAAAGTCGGGGCGTTTTTGTTCGCTGATATCGCACATCCGGCTGGTTTGATTGCCGCCGGTCATCTACCCAGCCCTATCCCGTATGCACACGTCGTGACCTCGACAACGCACAAAACCTTGCGTGGGCCACGTGGCGGGATTATTTTGATGGGCAAAGATTTCGAGAACCCGTTTGGTCAGAAGGCTGCCAAGAGTGGTCGCACCCTGATGATGTCAGAAGTCCTCGACAAAATGGTTATCCCCGGCGCGCAAGGCGGCGCGTTGATGCATGTCGTTGCGGCCAAGGCGGTCGGCTTTGCCGAGAATCTGCGCCCCGACTTCAAAGACTATGCCGGTCAAGTCATTGTCAATGCCCAGGCACTCGCCGCAAGCATGATGAAGCGTGGCTACCATGTCTTGTCGAACGGCACCGACAATCATTTGCTGATGGTCGACCTGCGCCGCAACAAGCCCACCGTCAACGGCAAAGTGGCCCAAGAGGTGCTCGATGTGGCACATATTACGACCAACAAAAACATGGTCCCCAACGACGACCGGTCACCACTGGTGACCTCGGGCATTCGCCTCGGGACTGCAGCCATGACGACCCGTGGCATGCGCGAAGAGCATATGGACCTGGTGGCCGGGTACATCGATCGTGTCTTGTCCAACATCGACAACGAGACGGTCATCACCCAGGTCAAGAACGAAATCGTCGAGCTGTGCAAAGGCTTCCCCGTGCCGGCAGTGGGCGACTTCGTCGATATCGAGGTATAAGCAGATGACACATCCACGCATCGGCATGATTGGTGCCGGCATGATGGGCGAGGCAATGATAGGCGGTCTGCTCAAAAACGGCACACCCGCGGCGCAGATCTATGCCGCCGAACCGCGGGCCGACCGGCGCGCTCAATTGCATGCGCAGTACGGCATCACCATGGTGGCTAGCAACCGCGAAGCCATTGCAGCGGTGGATGTGGTGGTCTTTGCCATCAAGCCGCAGATTATTGCTGGCGTGTTGAGCGAGCTACGCGGGCACATCCCAGCCGGAGCAGTTGCGCTGTCGATCATGGCTGGTGTCACCATTGCGACGCTGCGTGAGGGGTTGGCACACGCAGCAATTGTCCGAGCCATGCCCAATACCCCAGCCATGATTGGTGCGGGTATGTCCGGTTGGACCGCTGTCGGGGTGACCGACACGCAACGCGGCTGGGCCAAAGCCGTGCTCGAATCGTTTGGTCAGGCGGTCTATGTCGACAACGAGCACTACATCAATCAGGTGACCGCGTTGTCGGGGAGCGGCCCTGGCTATGTCTTTTTGATGCTCGAGGCACTGACCGATGCCGGTGTGCATGTGGGCTTGGCACGGCCGTTGGCCAAGCAGTTGGCCGAACAGACGATGCTCGGGTCGCTCCAGTACGCGATAGCGAGCACCAAACACCCTGCCGAATTGCGCAACGACGTTACCTCACCCGCAGGGACGACGGCTGCGGGATTGGTTGCCATGGAAAAAGCCGGCCTCCGTACCGCCATCAACGATGGGGTGCGTGCCGCATATGAACGCTCAGTCGAGCTAGGGAAGCCACAACATTGACCAATACGCCTACGACGGCCGCATGGCACGCCTCGACCACGACAGTGGCGGGGCGTGTTTTGACGGTCTATGCCCGCACCGGCCTGCCCGCCGGTCTGACCGTCACCCCCGCTGCCGAGTTGTTGGCCGAGTATGCCGCTACGCATCCCGCCAGCCGTGTCCTCATCATCGATGCTGCCTTTGCCTTGCCGGCGTTGGTGACTGCACCGACGGCTGCCGTCGCCGTGGCGCAACGCCATGCGGGCATGCTTGTTGCGAGTCAACGCACACTGACCAATGCGAAACGCACCGGGATAGATTGGCTTGCGTATGGTGATGCGAGTGCAGTGGCTGAGGGTTCGATGGATTTGGTGCTCATCGAGGTGGCAGCGACGCGCGATGCGTGGTTGCGCCGCCTGTGCGAGGGGTATCGTGCATTGGCGGTGGGCGGTATCCTCGTGGCTGTTGGTCCCAACGACGCAGGCGGGAGAACGGTCGCCCGTGATGTCAAGGAACTCATCGGAGCCTGCAACGAGCGTTCCAAATCGCATCAGCGGATGGTCGTCGCCAAAAAACCCGCACATGCATTACCGCTGCCTGCATGGGCCCAAACGGTAGGCATTGCCATTGGTACGACGCAGACGGTACAGCACGCCGGCAGAACGTATCAGAGTGCACCGGGGGTGTTCGCACACGGGCGGGTCGATGCTGGCACGGCGTTTTTGTTGGAACACTTCCCGCCGTGCAAACACCAACACGTCCTCGACATCGGTGCGGGCATCGGAGTGCTCGGCGGTTGGGCGTTGGATCATGGCGCGGCACGGGTCAACATGGTCGAGGTCGACGGTGCGGCTGCACAAGCGTTGACTGCGACGTTTGCAGATTTCCCTACCGTGCAGGTGTCATGGAGCGATGTCATCGACCCGTTGCCATGGACGCAACGGTATGAGCTGGTCGTGGCCAATCCGCCGTTTCATAGTGGCAAACGCAACGACGAGACGTTAATTACACAATTTGCGACGACGGCTGCCAAACAGCTGAGTACGCGTGGCGAGTTTTGGTGTGTCGCTAATGCGTTTTTGGCGTATCAATCGGTGTTTGCGCAGGTCTTTGAAGAGGTGACCAAGGTCGCCAGCAATGGCTCGTTTACGATATGGCGTGCCAAAACAGTCAAAAAACCCGAGTAATTCATTGTAGAAACGCCCCGCTGCGTGCGCAGTGGGGCGTTTTTCTATGAAAAAACGAACTACTATGGCGATGTGGCACGGTAGATAACGACATCGGAACGGGTATCGACTTCGCCTTGTGCCGTGA
>JBFYTT010000112.1:0-6907 GCA_041300425.1 Roseiflexaceae bacterium | reverse complement strand
CGTTTCAGACGACGAGCGCAATGCCCTCTATTCGATTGCCGATTGTGCGGTTTTCCCGTCACTCTACGAGCCGTTCGGTATCGTTGCGCTCGAAGCAATGGCACTCCATTGCCCCGTGGTGGTAAGCAACACTGGCGGGTTGCGCGAGGTCGTTCGCCCCGAATCGACCGGATTATTGGTCCCCCCTGATGATGCCGCGGCGCTTGCAGCAGCGATTACGCGTACCATCGTCGACAGTGGCGCTACCCAGAAGCGAGTAAGCGCTGCGTACGCTGATGCCTCCGAGACATTCAATTGGCAATTGGTCGCACAGGCAACGACCATGACCTATGAACGAATCGCCGCCGAATGGCGCGGCGGGTCGTGGGGCAAAGCGTAATCACCTCCGCCACATCTACGGGCTACGCGCTGTTTTATGCACCGTTTTCGGCTGCGTGACCATCATGGCATTGCGATTGTCTGTGTAACGCACGTATCAATCTCAAGCACCCATCCTGCTGCACGCACCTCATCCGACCAACGGATGGGGTGCGTGTTTTGCCGGTGCAATCCACATGCGCAGATCAGTTAGGTCATTGACGGGTACAAAAAAGCACCGGAATCACGAATGATTCCGGTGCGTAGGGGCGAGGAAGACTACTTCTTGGCTTCGAGCACTGCTTGTGCAGCAGCCAACCGTGCAATCACGACGCGATATGGGCTACACGAGACGTAGTTCAGACCCGTATTGTGGCAGAACTTCACGCTGGCTGCTTCGCCGCCGTGCTCACCACAGATACCGGTCTTCATACCGGGTCGGGTGGAGCGACCGCGCTCGACGCCCATGCGTACCAGCTGGCCGACACCTTCTTGGTCAAGAACCTGGAACGGATCTTCGGCCAAGAGCTTCTGCTCGACGTACTTGGGCAAGAACTTGCCAGCGTCGTCACGGCTCATGCCGAACGTCGTCTGGGTCAAGTCGTTGGTACCGAACGAGAAGAACTCGGCTTCGGCAGCAATCTTGTCGGCAGTCAAGGCAGCGCGGGGCAACTCGATCATGGTGCCGACCATGTACTCGAAGTCAATACCGCTTTCCTTCTTGACTTCCTCAGCGACACGGACGACCAACGCCTTTTGGATGCGCAGTTCGCTGACATCACCGACCAATGGGATCATGACCTCTGGCAACACCGTGATGCCACGTTTTTTGACGGCCACCACAGCGCGGAAGATAGCCCGTGCCTGCATTTCGGTGATTTCGGGATATTCGATACCCAAGCGGCAACCACGGAAGCCGAGCATTGGGTTCGATTCATGCATGCCTTCGATTTTGCCCTTGAGGACCGCATACGAAATGCCCATCTTCTTGGCCAACGCTTCGATTTCGGCCTCACCATGTGGCAAGAACTCGTGCAACGGTGGGTCGAGCGTACGAATGGTAACGGGGAAGCCGTCCATTTCGGTGAACAAGCCTTCGAAGTCGGCTTGTTGCAATGGCTCAACTTTGGCCAACGCGGCTCGGCGTTCCTCGACGGTCGACGCCACAATCATCTGCCGGATGGCATCGATGCGGTCGCCTTCGAAGAACATGTGCTCGGTGCGGCACAATCCGATGCCTTGCGCACCGAACATGCGGGCAATCCGGGCGTCGGTTGGGGTGTCTGCATTTGCGCGCACGCCCATCGTCCGTACTTCATCAGCCCAGCTGAGGAACTTGAAGAAGTAGCCGTACAATTGGGACTGTTCGGGCTTGAGGGTACCGCGGATAACCTGAATGACTTCGGATTCGCTGGTCTTGATTTGACCGTTGTAGACCGTGCCACTGTGCCCGTCGACGGTAATGAAATCACCTTCCTTGACGACCACATCACCAGCGGTGAAGATGCCCTTTTTGTAGTCGATGTCGATGTCGCCACAACCACAGACGCAGCACTTGCCCATCTGACGAGCGACCACTGCGGCGTGGCTGGTCAAACCGCCACGAGCCGTCAAAATCGCTGCAGATGCAACCATGCCGTGGAAGTCTTCGGGAGCGGTCTCGGTACGAACCAAAATGACCGTAATGCCCTTTTCGGCCCATTCTGCGGCGCGATCTGGGTCGAAGCAGACTTTGCCACTGGCTGCGCCAGGACCAGCTGCCAGACCAGTAGCCAATTTCGGCGTAATTGCAGCAGTCTTGCCATCGACGATGGGGAACAAGAACTGGTTCAGCATTTCGGGCTTGACACGGCCAAGGGCAGTTTTCTTGTCGATGACGCCTTCTTCGACCAAGTCGACAGCGATGCGTACAGCGGCCATACCGGTACGTTTGCCGTTGCGGGTCTGCAACATCCACAATTTGCCACGCTCGATGGTAAACTCAACGTCCTGGACGTCTTTGTAATGTGCTTCGAGCTTGTGGGCAATCTCGAGGAATTCCTTGTGAGACTTCGGCAACTCTTGTGCCATTTGTTCGATGGGCTTTGGTGTGCGGATACCTGCAACGACGTCTTCGCCTTGGGCATTGATCAAGTATTCGCCGAACATGTCGTTTTCGCCGGTGGCAGGGTTACGGGTAAATGCGACGCCGGTGGCGCTGTCATCACCCATGTTGCCGAACACCATGGCTTGCACGTTGACGCCGGTGCCGATGTTATCGGGAATCTTCTCGATGCGGCGATAGTCGATTGCGCGGCGACCCATCCACGAGTTGAACACGGCCATAATGGCCATTTCCAGCTGCTTATTGGGGTCTTCGGGGAAGTCGTTGCCGGTGTCTGCCTTGATGAGCTTCTTGAACTCATTGGCAATATCGGTCAGCTCTTGCGCGCTGAGGTCGGTGTCGGCGCGGTTTTTGCCCTTGGCGTGATTCATCACGTGTTCGAGCTTTTCACCGTCGACGCCTAATACGATTTTGCCGAACAATTGGACAAAGCGGCGATATGCATCAGCAGCAAACCGCGGATTGCCGGTCTGGTCTGCCAACCCTTTGAGGGTTTCGGCGTTCAAACCGAGATTCAACACCGTGTCCATCATGCCTGGCATGGATTCACGCGCGCCGGAACGAACCGACACAAGCAGAGGATTGCGTGCATCGCCGAACTTCTTGCCCGACTTTGCTTCGACATCTTTCAACGCTTCGCGTGCCTGGTCCCACAATCCCTCCGGCATTTTCTTGCCGAACTCGTAGTAGGCGTTACAGGCTTCGGTGGTAATGGTGAATCCTGGCGGGACGGGAACGCCGGTGCGGGTCATTTCGCCCATTCCAGCACCCTTGCCACCAAGCAGTTCACGCATGGTGGAATTAGCCTCGGTGAAGAGGTATACCCACTTCTTTGACATGGAAAAAGCTCCTCTACTGTGCAGACTACGTATTTGGATGTGCGTTCACGCAACGGAGCGGCATATGCGACACTGCAGGCCGACATCTCCACCAGAATTTGGCACAGAAATACCGCGCCTAGTGTACGCCAACTTGCCGATTCGTGCAAGCTGACGGTGACTGCGCGGTGGTTTTGTGCAGTTATGGGGTACGCAAGAGGCCAGCGCTCCCTAACTCGACCATGACTTCCGCAGCGGCGCGTTCCCCGGACTCGATTGCTCCTTCGAGCGTGTTGGTCCAATGTGTCGCGGTCTCGCTGCCTGCCCAGTGCAATCGACCCACCGGTGTCGCGACATTATGAATGTACGATGCTGCACCCGGTGCGAGGAACCCGTTTGCACCACGATTCCATCGTTCAGCATTCCAATCACGTTCAATCATGCCACGATACGCCAGCGCTTCTGGTCCAAACCACTGTTGGAGTTGATTGATTACCGCTGCCAGGCGTTCGTTGCGCGGTTGCATCCCCCAGTGATGGGCAGCCTCTGCGCTGAGCACACACGCCAACGCTCCTTCGGTCGCATTGACCGGCGATACATCATGACACATCGAAAAAGGACCCGCATCGTCGATTATCATGCCCGATTTGCCGTTTTCACGCCAGAATGGGTAATCATAAAAGACCACCATCGTCAATGCGCGACCCATGATAATGCGTTGTTGGAGCGCATCGCGTGCAGGCGGCAGATGCGGTTCGAAATAGATCTGCTGCGAGACAACCGGTGGGGTTGTCAGGATTGCATAACGGGCACGGAACGATGTCCCGCGGGAGTAAGCGGTCACACTGTGCTCATCTTGGCGCATAGCCAAAATCGGTGTGTCGACAATAATCTGCTGACGAAACTGTTGACTCAACCGCTCGGCGATACGGATACTGCCCCCTACAACACGTTCTTGGCCGTGTGCGGGACGCAGGCGAAAAAGCTGCGCGGCGCCACGATGAGCTGAAACTTGGTCAATGATGTAATAGAGAGATATTTCGCTTGGTTCTGCGTGGAAGTGGATGCGGGTGAGTACCGTAAACAGCTGCATCATGGTGCGCGTACGACACGTGTCGCTCAGCCAAGCGGCAAATGAACGCATGTCGATTCGGCGTGCCCGCTCGAGAGATTCGTCGGTGGGGGCATTGAGACGGCGCGCCATATCGTCGAGCAATCGAATGACGCGACGGTAGTCAAGTGCGACATGCGGTGCGAAAAGAGGCGCTCGTTTGGTAAATCTGGTCTTTCGATTGCGTATCCCGATGCTACTTTCGCCATCATGAAATTGGTTGGTGAGTGGTATCCCTAGTTCGTGGACCAGTGTTCGGACGGCGGTCGCGTGATGATCAATCCACTGCGCCCCGAGGTCATACGATTCACCGTTGAACGTACCGCCGCCCATACGGCCGCCTGCACGATCCCGTGCCTCGAGGGTAAGGACGTTTACCCCTTCTTGGATCAACCTGCGTGTCGCCACCAACCCAGCCATCCCTGCACCAATGATGACCACGTCTGCATTGAACCCCAGCATGTTTTGGTCGAATTGCAAGGTACTCACAGATGTGACCCCATGTCTACGAGGTGTGCGTGATCGTTCAACCCAACCAAATGGCGCTGTTCCGCCGAAACACGGATGGTTGTGAGCGAACAATTATCGATCCAGAGTTTTCGGTGGTGTGTGATGTCGAGCTCGAGCACCGCACAGACGAGTGCGTTTATTGTGCCACCATGACACACAACACAGATTGTGTCGCCTACCTGATGCGCTGCGATAATCGAGTTGAGGCTTGCATATGCGCGTCGTTGGAGCATCGCAAACGATTCGCCGTTTCTATAGGGCGTATGTGCAGGGTCTGCGCTGTGGGCAGCATAGTGTTGTGGATAGCGTTCGACGACTTCGGGGATGGTGAGATGCTCCCAGTCGCCGACATGTTGTTCGCGCAAACCTTCGTCATAGCTCACAGGTGCCTGTTGGAGCGCAGCGATTTCTTGTGCGGTTTGCATTGCCCGCACGAGGTCGCTCGAATAAATCCGGCCAATCGGGACTGCGGTCAACCGATTCGCAACAGCGCGTGCCTGTGCATATCCGCGTGCGTTGAGGCCGACCTGTGCATGGCCATACATCCGACCTTGGGCGTTGTAATCTGTTTCGCCATGACGTACCAAAACAATATTCACGATACTGTCCCTTGTGCAGCAGGAGTCTCTGCGTGCGCATTGTCGTTGAGCGACAAAAGGCGGATATGATCATCCTCGATGCGCAGTGTCGTAATTGCACAATTATCGATCCACATTTTGTTGTAATGATTGACATCGAGTGCAAGTAGCCAGCATGCAATCGCACGGATGGTTCCCCCATGCGTACAAATAACGACCGTATCGTCTGGTGCGTGCCGACCAATGATTTCTTGGATTGCAGTAACTGCGCGGAGTTGCAGGTGCGTATAGGATTCGCCACCGACGTGGATGGTGGTGCCGGGATTTTGTCTGTAGGCGGCATAGTTGCCTGGGTATGCAGCGCGTATTTCGGGGATGGTCAGATGTTCCCATAGACCGACGTCTATTTCGCGGAGGCGTTGATCGAGGGTGAGCGGGAGTCCAATCGCTGCGACCAATGGTTGGATGGTCTGTAGGCAACGTACCAAGTCGCTGCTATAGATTGCTTGGATCGACCGCTGCGCGAGGCGCTGACCGACACGAATTGCTTGGTGATGCCCGAGTGCGTTTAATTCAATTTGGACGTGGCCCTGATAGCGCCCAACGGCATTGTGGGCGGTCTCGCCATGGCGAACAAGCAGGAGCAACATGAAGCACCTATAGTGTCGAATAAGCAGTATTGTACTGCATTCGAGTGCACAAAAAACAGGGACATCGCGTACGCGATGCCCCTGCCGACAACCGACCGATTACTTGCGGTATTCGGAAACGTTGTTCTTGATGTACATCGACCCTGGTACGGTGCTGAATGCTGCCATACCTGGCCACTGGATACCGGAGAATCCAGCCTTGTTTGGCTCGAGCTGGCTGCCGCCGACGTATGGCTTCAGCAAACCGGAGTTGACACGGTGCCAGAGGAAGATGCCGCCGACGTCTTCGACCAAGATCTTCTCAGCTTCCTGGAACTGAGCGATACGACCGGTCTGATCGTTCGAAGCCGAAGCTTCGTCAACCAGCTTGTCGTATGCGTCGTTGTTCCAGTTGTGACGGCCGCCCGAGCGGAACACGCCCAGCATGTTCGAGGCATCGAAGAAGTCGATACCGTACGAAACCATACCGAACTTAAGCTGGGTTGGCTTGGCGTTCAAAGCTTCCATGTAGACTTTTTGTTCTTTGTTGGAAACTTCGATTTCGATGTTCAGGTTGGTTTTGATAGAGTCAGCAATAGCCTGGGCAGCTGCCTGGCGTGACTGATTCTCGTTACGCAACCACAACTCGATCTTGGGGAAGTCTTTGCCATCTGGGTATCCGGCTTCTGCCAACAAGGCCTTGGCCTTCTCGACGTCATAGTTCTGGATGCCCGACAGACCCTTCGAGTTTTCCGAGTGGAAGCCCGGCATCAAGAAGGAATAGGCTGGGATAGCCTGGG
>JBFYTT010000103.1:0-3800 GCA_041300425.1 Roseiflexaceae bacterium | reverse complement strand
CTTTGAGGCCACGCAGGTAGTCGATTTTGCCGGTAATGGCAGCCTCGGTGAGCACGCGGGTGGTCTCTTGGAACGACGCAGCGGACAAGAAGCTGTCGGTGGTCAGCGATGCCTTGGTGATTCCGAGCAGCAGCGACGAAGCGACTGCGGGCATACCGCCCTGGGCCCAGACATCGGCGTTGACGCGGGTGAACTCGGCCTGGTCGACGGTTTCGCCGGGCAGGTAATGTGTATCGCCGGTCTCGTCGATGCGCACACGGCGGAGCATCTGGCGGATGATGACTTCGAGATGCTTGTCGTTGATGTCCACGCCTTGTGAACGGTACACCTTTTGGGCTTCCTTCACGAGGTAGGACTGCAGCGCGTCGCGGCCCTGGATCTGCAACAGTTCCTGCGGATGGGCAGCGCCTTCGGTCAAGAGCTGACCGGTGTAGACGCGGGTCCCGTCGTTGAGGCCTTTGCGCAAACGAGCGGTGGTGGCGACGATGGTGTCGACTTCCTCGTGATAGCTGTCTACCACGGTGATGACGCTCCCCGAGACCATGACCACACCGTCTTGACGGGCGCGGATGGTTTGGCCACCAAGGTCAGTACGGTTGCTGCGGGCAATGACCTGGTTCTTGGTCACGCGCTCGCCGTTTTCGACGACTGCGACATAGTGCTTGGGCATAATCTGCTCGTCATAAACACTACCGTCGTCGACGATATGCAGGGTATGGCGGCCTTCTTCTTTGTGTTCGGTGAGCAGACCATCTTGTTCGGCGAGGACGGCGCGGGTTTTGGCCTGCACACGGGCCTCGAAGATTTCGATGATACGGGGCAACCCTTGGGTGATGTCGTCCGCCGATGCCACACCACCAGTGTGGAAGGTACGCAGGGTCAGCTGGGTACCCGGTTCACCGATGGATTGGGCGGCGATGATGCCGACCGCTTCGCCGATTTCGACCAGCTTGCCGGTAGCCAAGTTACGGCCATAGCACTTACGGCAGATACCGTATTCGGCTTGGCAGTAGAGTGGCGTACGCACGTTGACGAAGGTGATGTCGTTTTTCACGAACTCGCGGGACAGGTCTTCGTGGATTTCTTCGCCGGCGGGTACGAGGACCGAACCGTCCGTGCGCAGGATGTCTTCGGCGGCGATACGGCCAATGACACGGGCAGGCAGAACCTTCATGACGTCAATGTCGTCGGAGCTGTGGAGGAGCAATGATTCTTTGCTGCCGCAGTCCTCGATGGTAACGATGTTGTCTTGGGCGACGTCGATGAGACGACGGGTCAGGTACCCTGCGTCTGCAGTACGCAACGCAGTGTCAGCCAGACCCTTACGACCACCGTGGGTCGACACGAAGTACTCCAACACCGTCAGACCTTCGCGGAAGTTCGACTTGATGGGCAATTCGATGATTTTGCCGGTAGGGTCGGCCATCAAGCCACGCATGCCGGCCATCTGGGTGAGCTGATTGATGTTGCCGCGGGCCTTTGATGTGACCATCATCGACACCGGGTTGAAGCGCTTGGTCTCGGGGTCGACCTTGACTTCGTTGAGTTCGCGCACCAGTTTGGTCATCTTTTTGCCGGCTTCGGTCCAAATGTCGATGACTTCTTTGTAGCGCTCTTCGTCGGTGGTCAAACCACGGCGATAGCGGCGATCTGCGGCGATACGCTCGTTCTCGGCCTTTTCGAGGGCTTCGGCTTTTTCTTTGGGTACGCCGATGTCTTCCACACCGACGGTCATACCGCCACGCATTGCGTAGTGGAAGCCCAGTGCCTTGATTTTGTCGGCCTGCTCGGCGGTCCGCTCCGAACCGTAGTAGCGATGCAGCTCCTCGGGTGAGAAGTAGCGCTCGGGGTACATGGCACGGATGGTGTCGAGATTGGCCTCGGTCAAGTGGTCAGGGTTGGTGTAATACTTGTAGCAGTCCGCAATGATATGCTTGAGGCCGTCCTTGACGACTTCGTGGTTGCGGTATTGCAGAGGCGGCAACAGCTCGCGGTTGAAAATCAAGCGACCAACGGTTGTCTCAAGCAACATGCGCTTGGTACCGTCGCTGCCGTCGGGCAGTGGGCGGACGCTGGCGGGCACCTTCGAACCGTCGGACCGAATGGTTTTGATGTTGTCGCCCTGGAGCGTCACCCCTTCCATGCGGACCCAGATGGGCGCTTGGATATCAAGGACGCCTTTGTCGTATGCCAACAAGGCTTCGTCGGCGCTGGTGAAGATTTTGCCTGCACCTTTGCCACCGTCGTTGACAATCGTCAAATAGAAGCAGCCCAGCACGATGTCTTGTGACGGCGTGATGATGGGGTCGCCCGTTGCTGGGGAGAGAATGTTGTATTTCGACAACATGCGCAGGCGGGCTTCTTCTTGGGCTTTGCGTGACAACGGCACGTGCACAGCCATTTGGTCACCGTCGAAGTCGGCGTTGAATGCCGTACAGACGAGTGGGTGCAATTGGATGGCCGAACCTTCGATGAGGTTGGCTTCGAATGCTTGGATCGACAGACGGTGCAAGGATGGTGCGCGATTCAAGAGCACCAAGTATTCCTTGATGACTTCTTCGAGCACGTCCCAGACCTCGGGTTTGACCCGTTCGACCAGCTTCTTGGCTGCTTTGATATTGCTGACAATGCCGTTTGCGACCAAGCGTTGCATGACAAACGGCTTGAATAGCTCGAGTGCCATCTTTTTGGGCAGACCGCATTGGTGGAGCTTGAGGTTCGGACCGACCACGATGACGGAACGCCCCGAGTAGTCGACGCGCTTACCGAGCAAGTTCTGGCGGAACCGGCCCTGCTTGCCCTTGAGCATGTCGCTCAATGACTTGAGGCGGTGCTTGCCCTTGCCGCTGACGGCACGACCACGGCGACCGTTGTCGATGAGTGCATCGACGGCCTCTTGGAGCATACGCTTTTCGTTGCGCACGATGATGTCGGGAGCATTGAGCTCCATCAAGCGTTTGAGACGATTATTGCGGTTAATGACGCGGCGATACAGGTCGTTCAAGTCCGACGTCGCAAAGCGACCGCCGTCGAGTTGGACCATCGGGCGCAGGTCGGGTGGGATGACCGGCAGAATGGTCATGATCATCCACTCGGGCTTGTTGCCGCTCTTGCGGAATGCCTCGACGACGCGCAAGCGCTTCGTCAACTTCTTGCGCTTGGGACTGTTGTGCGTCGCGTTGATGTCGTTCTGGAGGACTTCGGCGAGTTCGTCGAGGTGGACCGTGCGCGAAATGAGATCGCGAATGGCGCCTGCGCCCATCTCGGCCTTGAAGACACCGGGTGCGGTCTCTTTCAGGTCGCGATAGTCGGTCTCGCTGAGGATGCGCTTCGGCTTGATCGAATCGACCAAGTCGATTTTCTGCTTCATTTCTTTGAGCAGGCCATCGATGGCGCGGTCTTTTTGCTCGCCGATGCGGTTCTGCTGCTCACGGGCAACCTGTTCGCGCTGTTCGCGTGAGGCGTCGCGGATGAGTTCGGCGTCGGCACGCAGCTTTTCGGCGTCGTCCATGCTCTTCTTGAGTGCCACGGTCTCGCGCTCGTACAGCTCATCCAATTGGTCGAGGCTGTCTTCGGTGATCTTGCGGCCTTCTTCGATGAGGACTTGGCCATGGAAGAGGAGTTCTTCTTCGACTGTTTCGTCTTCGCGGTTGCTCAGATCTTCCTTCAAAAGCTCGTATTCGAGTTTGAGGGCACGGAACTGTGCATCGATATCTGCTTGTTTGCGTGCTTGTACGGTAGCCGGTGTTTGCGGTTCGACTTCCGGATCGACGTGCGTGTCAGAAGCTGAAGACTCATCT
>JBFYTT010000092.1:0-15070 GCA_041300425.1 Roseiflexaceae bacterium | reverse complement strand
CGAGGACGGTGCGGGTGCACCGGGCAAAAATTACATGGCAGGCTTGGGCGATGTCTGCGCGCACACCGCCAAAATCAACGACGAAGGGTTCGTCGAGCGCACCTTCCTCGACTCGGGGATCAACCCACCACGCGGTGCAATCATCACCTACTGGCTCAAGGATGTGCCTGCCGAGCCTATTCATTTGGCTTTTTATGACGCACAGGGCACGCTCATCAACGAGTACTACAGTCGCCCTGCCGGCACCAAGGTCGAGAAGTCCGATGACAAACACGACCTGCCACGTGCCCGCGCCCGCAAGGGGTGGAACCGCTTTGTCTGGGACATGCGCGTCAAGCCGCTCCCCAAAGTCATCGGCAGTGATCCGGTCGCAGGTGCCGTTGTCTATGGTCCAAAGGTTGCCCCAGGCAGCTACACGGTCAAACTGACCGTTGCGGGTCAGACACACACCCAGCCGCTGACCATCGTCAAGGATTCCTTTGCTGATGCCAGCCAAGCAGACATGGATGCACAGTTCACCATGCTGATGCGCATCTACAACCGCATGGGCGATACCATTGTTACCATTAATCAGATGCGTGATGTACGCGCACAGCTCGACGGTATGCAGAAGCGCCTCGCGCGGAACCCGCAGCACGCAGAACTAGCCAAGGAAGCCGCCGCTCTGCGCGACCGCGTCCTCGAACTCGAGAAGCAGCTACAGATCCCCGACCTCAAACCAGGCTGGCCTGGCATGATGAATCACGGCACTAAGTTGCTGGCCAAACTCAGTGGCATCAGCGATGCCGTGGCAGTGGGTAATTACCGACCGACTGACCAGGCTGTGGAAGTCTTCAATTCCCTCGGCGAAGACATCGACGAAGTCTTTGGGAGTATGCACGGCTTGACCAGCGGTGACATCGCGGCCTTCGCCAAAAAGGTGTCTGCAGCAGGTGTGGGCAACGTTATCGTCTAAGGTACGGACATTCGCCTATCCACACAAACAAACACCCCACCGCATGCGGTGGGGTGTTTGTGGTATCGCGATGCACTGGAGTTCAATTGCGGCCGAGGGTAACCTGGCGCTCGCACCACTGGTACAGCGAATCGTAGTACGAAAAACCTTCGACAATGATTTGATTGTCGTCATCGGGGTAACGCCAGCCGAGGCCGTCGCACAGTGCGCGCAAGCCGGCCCCTTCGGGGCGTTGGTGTGGGCTTGTTTTGACATCTGCGGTTCCGACAATGTGGCTCAGCAATACCAGAGCCGGGTTGTTGGTGAGATTCGATTTGCGTAACAGGACCTCAAACGACGATGCGGTCCCCTCCCGGGCATAGTCGCTGCCATCGATGTGGAACAAGATAGCTCCACGCCGCTGGGCTTCGGCTGGCATATCAGGCTCGTCACAAAACACAAATTGGGGTTGATGATCGATATACCGCGCAATGAGCCATGCGCAGCCTATGCGGCCGACTTTGAGACCAGATTTTGTCATCCACTTCACTGTTCTACTTCCTTCCCATGTCTGCCCGTCGGGTGCACGACGGCATGTTTGGTTATGTGATAATACGACTATTGTGTCACGTATTGTTGGGGGGTAGAGCGCATGGATGCGATCGAACTCACAGATATCAGTATAGATTATGGCGCTCGGCGCGTGTTGTCGCAGCTGACATTACGGCTCGAGCGGGGTATGGTGATGGTTATTACTGGCCAAAATGGGAGCGGCAAAAGCTCCTTGCTACGGGTCCTGGCAGGGCTCCAACGCCCGTCTACCGGTCATGTAGGGTGTGTGACTGGGACCCAGGCGGTCCACCCCACTGATGCCCGCCAGGACATTGGCTGGATGGCTCCAGATCTGATGTTGTATCGCGAACTCACGGGGCGTGAGAATTTACGCTTTTTTGCAGATGTGCGCGGGGTAGACATCCCCGATGAAATGCTCCTGGCGCTGCTCGAACGCGTCGGTCTGCGGGGCCGTGCAGATGATCTGCTGGCGACGTATTCATCGGGGATGACGCATCGGTTGCGCTACGCCTACGCACTGTTGCATCGCCCTACTCTGTTGTTGCTCGATGAACCGAGTGTTATGCTCGACGAACGTGGCCATGCGCTCTTAGAAGAAGTTGTGGCTGCACAGCGGCTCTTTGGGATGACCGTCATTGCGACCAATGATCCGCGTGAACAACGCTTTGCAGATACGTTGGTTCGACTCGAAGGTGTCGCATGAGGAATACACTTTTGTGGCGCGCAACCAAAGCAGTCTTTGTCCGCGAAGTACGGAGCGAAATGCGTAGCCGCCAAGCGCTCAACGCAGTCGCGTTGTTTGCCGTGTGTAGCATCGTGGCAGTCAGCATCGGCCTCGGTCCACTCAATCGCTCTGCCGAATTGCCGCTGATCCATGCTGCGTTGCTCTGGATTGTGTTGCTCTTTGCGGCGTTCACCGCGTTGGCACGCGTGTTTGTAGTCGAAGAAGAGCAACGCACTGCAGCGGCGCTCCGTTTGGCTGCACCGGCGCACGCTGTCTATCTGGGTAAACTACTGTTTAATGTGGTCTTGTTGGTTGCATTGACTCTTTTGGTAGCAGTCCTTGCGATTGTTTTGTTGCGTATGCAAGTCAAAGCACCAGCAGCGTTTGCGGTCATGCTTGCAGCAGGGTCGCTGGGGCTGGTGACCGGGACAACGCTTATCGCGGCAATTATTGCGCGGGCGTCGTCGCGGAGCACGTTGTTCGCTGTATTGTCTTTTCCATTACTCATCCCGTTGTTGGTTACCGCGGTCCGCGGGACGGCGCTTGCACTCGCCGGTGCGGGCTGGGATCGCTGTCTCGCACCGATACAAACGATGCTTGCATATGCGGTTGCAATGTTTGTGACGTCGCTCTTTTTGTTTGCGACGGTGTGGGAGGATTAGCCGTGGTGTATCGTGTATGCGGAGCGTGCAAGGAATGTAGAATCTTTGTATATCTGCATTGCAATGCGCTTTTCTCACGATTTGCTCATCTCACAGTGATGCCGTATGATGCGCCCAATAACATACAAAGGGGGGTGTCGCATGACTGAGCGACTCGCACTGATAGCCAAATATGGGCTGGGACTGGCGATGGCAGGGGTAATCTATGCCATGTTTTTGGTTGTCCCGCAATATGTTGGCCTCGGTGATGCAGGGCGTATCATCATCGTACATGTCCCTACTGCTTGGGTTACGTCGGTTGCATTTGCGTTATCAGCAGTCTATAGCATCATCTACCTCCGGACGCGCTCGCCGCTTCATGATGCATCGGCAGTTTCGGCTGCAGAGGTAGGCATGTTGTTCTGTATCTTCGCCACCGTCACAGGGGCGATTTTTGCGGAAGTTGTCTGGGGTACATTTTGGAACTGGGACCCGCGCGAGACGACCATCCTGGTTCTGTTGCTTATTTATGCGGCCTACTTCGCACTCCGGTCATCGATTGACGACGGAGCGCGGCGACGTCGCCTTTCGGCGGTCTACAACATATTTGCCTGTGTGACGATGCCGTTTTTGCTTTTTGTCGCACCACGTGTGGCAGATAGCACGCTGCATCCGAACTGTGCGTTTTTGCAAGGGAGCAAGTGCGAAGGGGTATCGCTTGATCTCAACGGTGCCAAAATCAGTCAACTCGGCGATGTGGTGGTCGAACTCAAAGCTGTTGATCGCATCGGCGAAACGACCCGAGCGGTGGTCGAGGTTCGGATGCCTGGTTTGAGTGATATCGCCGAACTCGCGCCGACGCTGGATAGCACCGGCGCTGCAGCAGACCGACCGGAGTTTCCTGGTCAGTCCTTTCGGATGGTTCTCATCGAAGCAGACCCGCAAGCCGGGACTGCCCGTGTGAATATGCAGGCACCCGGGACCGGGCTGTTGAGCAATCAACGGACGTTATGGGTGTTCCTTGCCAGTAATATCACGTTTGGTATGTTGGCATTGTGGATTTTTCGTATCCGGGCAACGATTTTGCAGGTATCCGCCCGGCTGCACACAACGGAGGCACTCTAGATGCAAATACTACTCGATGCTGGTGTCGCAATCTACGTCGCAATGTCGGTGGCGTTGGTGGTGTGGTTGGGGGTATTCATCTATCTGATGCGCATCGATGCACAGGCCAAAGAACTCAAACGACTCGTACTCGCGACAAACCAAGAATCAACACCTGCTACCCCACGGGCGACGGTCGAACACCGTACCCCACACGCACAATAGGAGCACCCCATGTCGACGACAACCCTCCAACCTACGGGCCGTGGTGGTTTGAAGCCACTCCACTACATCGGGATTGCAATTGTGTTGCTTTCGATTGTGCTTGGCTATTATGGCCTCAGCTCATCGATGCGCCCCTATACCACGCAAATCAGCGAAGCAGCGACGAGTAACCAGGGTGTCCAGCTTGCGGGCTTTTTGGGGAGCATGGGCGAATACGATGACGCAGGCAATTTTACCTTCTTGCTCCAAGATTCGACCGGCAAAAAAATCAAAGTTATATCGAGCGAGCCCAAGCCATCGAACTTCGAACAGGCAGTCAGCATTGTGGCCATTGGTCATTATGATGCCAAGAGTGGTGACTTTATCGCCGAAAGTCTGCTTGTCAAGTGTCCGTCGAAGTATCAAGAACAGATGAGCACGCAACCCCAGGTTCAATACTAGAATTGTGAGCCTCCGATGATGGTTTATTTCTTGGGGACAATGTTGATTGTCGCAACGATTGCGATGGCGGCAATGGCGTCGATCAGTTATCTGCTTGTGCCGTTGGGTCGCCCTGCCGCCATGGCGTACGGTCGTTGGGGGACCCGATTGTCCGTCGTCGGGGTACTGGCAGTAGTCATCTTGTTGAACTATTTGTTTGTGGCACAACGCTATGACGTTGCGTATGTGTACAACTATAGTTCGAGTGAACTCGAGCCGTATTTCCGCGTTGCGGCTGTTTGGGCAGGCCAGCCCGGTTCATTCGTCATTTGGGCACTGTGGGGCATCATCGGAGCACAGTTCCTGATCAAGCGGACGCGCCACAACGAGCCATACGTGCTGAGTGTGGTGATGATGATTCAAACCGCATTGCTCATCTTCATGTTGATTCGTAATCCATTTATTTTGCAAGTGACGGCTGATGGCCTGCCACCTGCCGATGGCAAAGGGCTCAACCCGACGCTCCACAACTTTTGGATGCTGATTCATCCGCCGATTTTGTTTGTGGGCTTCGCTTTGATGGCGATTCCCTACGGGTACGCCATCGCTGGGTTGTGGCGCCGTGACTATGATGGCTGGATCAAGTACGCGTTGCCCTGGGCTACTGCATCATGGGCTACCTTGGGCCTTGCGTTGTTGTTGGGCGGGTATTGGGCGTACGAGACCCTTGGTTGGGGCGGATACTGGGCTTGGGATCCGGTCGAAAACTCGGCACTCGTCCCGTGGCTCACGGTGGCTGCACTTATCCATGGCATGTTGGTACAACGTGCCAATGGGTCAATGCGGCGCATCAATCTCATCATGGCAGTGGCGACGTATTCGCTGGTCTTTTACTCGACATTTTTGACCCGTAGTGGGGTGTTGTCGTCGTTCTCGGTCCATTCGTTCGTCGAAGAAGGACTGAAGTGGATCATGACGGCCTTCTTGACAATCATCATCGTGTTGGGCACGAGCGTGATTATCTGGCGCTGGCGCGATATACCGCAGTTGCCGTTGTCTGAGAAGTTGTTGTCCCGTGACAGTTTTTTCAGTCTGATGATTTTGGTCACCTTGCTCATGGCTGGGATTGTCGCGTTGGGGACATCGATGCCGGTGATTTCGTCGATTCCTGGCGTCGGTACGGCTATGCAAGGCTACTTGGGGTCAGTCTTTGCACTCGACGACGGGACGACATACGACCCCAACGCGCAGCCCTTCGAGGATGGCCGGTTCGGCTTGATCGGTGATTTTTATAGCACCTCTGTCCCGCCGCTCGGGTTGATTTTGGCCGTATTGATGATTATTGGGCCAATGCTTGGGCAGCGTGACAGCAACGCACGTGCACTTCTGCGTTCTATCCGTATCCCAGGCATTGTCGCATTTGTGGTTACCGCGATTGCTGTTGTCTTGGGTGCGCGGAGTGTGTTTGTTGCACTGTACATCGGCATTGCGACCTTTGCTGTGGGAACGAACATCGTGATGATTGTACGGACTCTCAAAGCAGGGTGGTTGCGTATCGGTGGCTATCTGGCCCATGTCGGTATGATGATTTTTGTGGTGGGTGCGATTGCCTCGACATGGTATGCCACTCCCGAGACGCGGATTTTGGTCCCCGAAGGTCAGACAATGTCGATTTACGGCTACGACGTTGCCTTTAATGGTTGGCGGATGGATGAAAAAGGCCAAGGCGTGCTCGACATGAATGTCACCCGTGGTGGACGAGTGACCTCGGCCACACCGATGCTGTACTTTAACCCGCGGATGGGTGCAACGATGGCTACCCCATCGGTCCGGAGCGAACTCTACCAAGACATGTACATCTCGCCGGTCGAGTATCAACCACCGTTTGACCGCAACATCGCAGACCTGAACCAAGGCCAAACCAAAGAAGTTGGCCCATACACTATCACGTTCAATGGATTCGTGGTGCCGACTGACAAAACGACCGACAAGGCAGATATCAGCGCGAAACTGACGATTGGCTTCGAGGGCAAGTCTTACGACATTACGCCGGGGATTATCATCCTTGCCAACGAAACAGATCCAGCCAAGGCTGTCCAAGAGATGCCGGTTGACCTGCCCGGCGGCTACACGGCCTCGATGGCAGCCTTCGATCCGACACAAAAGCGCGTCATTGTCCGGGTGGGAGGGTTGAATTTGCCCATTGATCCTGCTCGTGCAGTCGTCACGGTGACGGTCAAGCCAGGGATTGTATTGGTCTGGGCAGGGATTATCATTGGAGTGCTTGGTGGGGCTATTGCGGTAGTACGTCGTCAGCACGAAGCCGGTCAATTGACCCTGCCGTCGTTCAAAGCATCACTCGCCAGACTTGCGTTTTGGCGTCGTGACGGATCTCTACCTGCATAATCAGCTCGCGTGTCGATAAAGGGATAATATGGTCGATTACTACGCAATCTTGCAAGTCCCCCGTGATGCCGATAGTGCGGCCATCAACGAAGCATATACCCGGCTCAGCCAAGCGTATGATCCGGCTGTGCTTACAGGTGTCTCGGATGAGCTGATTGCCCTTGCACAAAAGCAGTTGTTTGCACTCAATCAGGCCCGCACCATCCTTTCGGACCCCACCTTGCGGGCTGCCTACGACGCTGGACTAACGCAGGTCGTTGCCAAAGCATTGCCGTCAGCGGAGCCGGTGTACGATTTCCAGCCATTGCCGCCTGCCGGGGCAATTGAGCGTATCCCCGGCTACGTAACCGAACCAGTGCTGTCAACGGATACCGCAACAACGCTCCGAAACCGCACGACGCCGTTGTTTTTTGCGATTACGCTGCCGCTCCTCATCGTGTTTGTGTCTTTTGTGCTGACGGATGGTGGGAAGCGTGTTGCACCGAGCAATGATACGCCTCCGGTTGAGTCGGTGAATAGTCTCATCGACCAGTTTGAGGCAGCAATTGCAACCGCTAGACTCGCGACGGATTCGGATCCCAGCAACGCCACGGCGTGGATCGAATACGGCAACATGCTGTACAACAGTGTGCAAATTGTGCGCGAAATGCAGCCCAATAGTCCAGTCTACATCGATCGTATCGAACGCTGGCAAATGGCAGCAGTGGCCTACGAAAAAGCCATGGTGCTTTTGCCTGATAACGTCGTGGTAGCGGCAGACCATGGTGCAGCATTGTGCTTCTATGGCAACGGAGTCGGTGACAAAAAGAGCTCCAATTCTGGGTTGCAACAAATGCGCACCGTCATCGATGCAATCCCGTCGGCCGAACGCTCACGGGTGCTGATGAATATGGGCTATTGTCTGGCCCAAAACACCCCTCCGCAGGTCGAAGATGCCCGTACTGTTTGGCAGTCGGTGATTGATACCGAACCAAAAGATTCGCCCATTGCCATTCAGGCTGCCAAATTGATTGCGCAGTACCGCTGACGCGGAATGTGCGCTGAGAGAGCCCATGTCGCAGAACTACTACGAACAATTAGGTATCCCGATGGATGCCGATGATGCGACTATCAGAGCAGGGTGCGACGCCGTCTGTGCACGCTATCGTGCCGATTGGCTCAGCGATCCGGGTGGGGCCGTTGGAATGAGCGCGTCTACCCGGATCCGCGAGCTCGAAGCAGTTCGTGACCTGTTGCTCGATATTGTCCAACGTACCGAATACGATCGTACGCTCGGCGTACGTATCCAGCCGGTCACGACCGGGGTTCGGCGTGGCGGGGCACAACGCGAAGTGTGGATGGTGGTGTTGGGGGGATTGATCGGACTCGTCGTCGTTGCTATTGTATGGATCGTCAGCGCACGCATTGCGCCACCATTGATGCCCGCCGCAGCCGAAACTAATCGGCCTGCACCGGATTTCTCGCTTCAGACTATTGATGGAAAAATCCTGCGTTTAAATGATTTACGTGGTAAAATTGTAGTGATAAACTTCTGGGGCACATGGTGTGAGCCCTGCAAAGAAGAAACTCCTGCCCTACAATCTGCCTATGAGCAGTTGCAAGGTACGGATGTAGAGTTTGTGGGTATCAATCTGCGTAGCCAAGAGGAACTTGGTGCACCTGGTGATGCTGCCGTACAGTCATTCGTCGATGAGTATGGGGTGACGTACCCAATCGTCTATGACAGTGAAGGCGATGTTTCGCGCCAGTACCAAATTTCTCCGATACCGGTGAGTTATTTCGTTGACGACGAGGGCAACATTCGGTACGTGTATGTAGGTACTCTGACAACCGCAGACATCGTCGCATTGGTGCAGAGATTACGCGTTACCCAATAAAAGCGAGGGCATATGACGGTCCAATCCAACATCATGATTGTAGACGACGAGCCAGGTCTACGGAAGTTACTCAACCTGCTGTTTACCAATGCAGGGTACCGAGTACACGAGGTGTCCAGCGGGGCTGAATGCCTCCAGAAACTCGGTGAGATTCATCCAGATTTGATTGTGCTTGATGTGATGATGCCCGAGCTCGATGGACGTGAAGTGTGTGCGCGCATCCGTGGCGAAGGCAACCAAGTACCCGTATTGATGCTGACGGCGCGGACCCAATCACGCGATGTGGTGATGGGGCTCGACTGCGGTGCAGATGACTACCTCGCCAAGCCGTTCGATATGGATGAATTATTGGCCCGGGTCCGCGCGTTATTGCGACGCGCGCAGGGTACGCAACGCACGCGCGTGGTCGGCATGGGCGAAATTACCATAGATATTCAAACACGGGTCGTCAAGGTCAAAGGCGAAGTGGTAGAATTAACTCCGACCGAGTATGCCCTGTTGGCGGTGCTTGCAGAGCACGCAGGGTCGGTGGTGCGTCATGACACGCTCCTCGAGGCGGTCTGGGGACCGAATTCACAGCACGACCAAGACTACCTCAAGGTCTACATGTGGTATTTGCGCCGCAAAATCGAGCCAAAGGCTGGTCGCAACCCACGATTATTGTTGACGGATTGGGGCGTCGGCTATCGCATCGTGCAGTAGGCAAAAGGGAATGCGATGATTGTCAACGGTTCACCGGTGCGTGTGGTGGTCAAGTTGGGTACCAACGTCCTCACCGCTGGGTCGACTCGGCTCAATCGTCCGCGCATGGTTGATTTTGTACGCCAATTGGCGGCGCTCCGTGCACAAGGTCATGAAGTCATTTTGGTCACGTCCGGCGCAGTCGCTGCCGGGCGTGAGTGTTTGTCGATGCAGACGCGTTCGCGGGATGTCGCCGAGAAGCAAATGTTGGCAGCGGTCGGTCAGTCATTCATCATGCATCTCTATCAACAGATGTTCGAACTGTATTCGGTGCCGGTGGGGCAGACGCTCCTCACCAAAGCCGACATCGGTGATCGCAATCGATATCTCAATGCGCGGAACACCTTGCTGACGTGCTTTGCCCACGGGGTCCTGCCCATCATCAACGAAAACGACGCCGTCGCGGTCGACGAAATCAAAGTCGGCGATAATGACAATTTGTCGGCGCTGGTCGCGAATTTGGTCGATGCACAATTACTGCTGATATTGACCGATATCGACGGTCTGTATACCGCCGATCCACGCAGCAATCCAGCGGCGACACTCATCCAAACGGTCGATGCAATTACCCCGGCGATTTATGCACTTGCAGGCGGCACCGGTAGTGTCCGTGGCACGGGCGGCATGATAACCAAGATTCAAGCGGCCGATTTGGCAACCCAGAGCGGCATCGATGTGGTGATTGCGCCAGGTGCCCTTGCCAATGTCATTGAGCGTGTTGTTGCAGGGGAGCGGATTGGCACGCGCTTCCCCGCGCGGGTCAATCACCGCGAAGGGCGCAAGCGCTGGATTCTGGCCGAGACCGTCCGCGATTGCAAAATTATCATCGATGCAGGGGCGGCTGCGGCAATGACAACAGCTGGCAAGAGTCTCCTCCCTGCGGGTATCGTGGCTGTTGAGGGGGACTTCGAGCGCGGCCAAACCGTACGGATATTTACGCAGCAGCGCGAGGTTGCACGTGGCTTGTCGCTCTATCATTCGGCCGATGTGCGGCGTATCATGGGCCAGAAGTCGACGGCTATCGCCGACATCCTCGGATACACCTATGGCAGCGCGGTGGTCCATCGCGATGATATGATAGTGGTAGCACCCGACGAAGTGAGTACCACATGACACACCCCGATATCGTGCAGATGGCCCATCGCGCTCGTCGCGCTGCCCGTCAGATAGCCAATACGACCACCGCCCAGCGCAATGCCGTCCTCGCGCGGGTACAGGAGTTGCTGGTCAACCCGACGCACCAGGCGGCGATTTTGGGAGCCAACGCGATTGACATCAGCCGCGGCGAGGAGGCAGGTCTGCGTCCCGCTCTGCTTGATCGGATGCTCCTGACCCCACAACGCCTCGCGGCAATTGCCCATGACATCGGCACGGTCATTGCACTGCCCGATCCAGTGGGCGATGTGTTTGAGCGCGGCACCTTACCCAATGCCCTCGAATGGTACAAAGTCCGAGTCCCCATCGGTGTTGTTGCGGTGATCTATGAAGCCCGCCCCAATGTGACCTTCGATGTGGCGACACTCTGCCTCAAATCGGGCAATGCGGCGATCCTACGCGGGGGCAAAGAAATCAGCCACTCTTGTGCTGCGGTTGTGGCTCTGCTCCAACAGGCCTTGGCAGATTGCGGTTTGCCCGCTGATATTTTGCAGGCAATTACTGATCCCGATCGGGCGCTGGTCGAGCAGTTGCTGGCACTCGATACGTATATTGACGTCGTTATTCCCCGTGGTGGAGCTGCGTTGCACCGGTTCTGCGTCGAACACGCGACCATGCCGGTGATTGTCGGCGGGATTGGGATTGTCCATGCATACATCGATCACAGTGCCACTCCCCAGTTTGTCACCGACATAGTAGTAAACGGCCGCGTACAACGACCCAGCGTGTGTAATTCGCTAGATGTGCTGTTGTTCGAACGTGCTGGAGCTGCCCAGATGGTCCCATTGGCTGCCAATGCCCTGCTGGCGCATGGCGTTGAGCTACGCTGCGATCCCGAAGTGCTGACGTTGCTTGCTACACACGGGATTGGTGGACCGCATGTCGTTCCACTGGGTGACGGTGACTACGATACCGAATACATGGCATTGATTGCCACGCTGCATATTGTCGCGGATCTCGACGCCGCACTCACGCACATTGCCGAACACGGCGGCCACACCGAGGTCATTCTCAGTAACCAAGCCGATGCCATCGCGCGTTTTGTGCGCGAGGTCGATTCGACTGCGGTCATGGTCAATGCGTCGACGCGCTTTAATGACGGCGGCCAGTTAGGCCTGGGCGCAGAGATTGCTATCAGCACCCAAAAGCTGCACGTGCGTGGACCAATGGGTTTGCGCGAACTCACGACCTACAAGTGGGTGGTAACCGGGAGCGGGCAGATACGTACTTAATGTGTAGCGGTGACCATGCGCTGTATGCAGCCCGGGTCACGGAGCAACCAGCTCCCTATCTGTACCGTATGGGCTCCTGCACTGAGGCACGCATCAGCGGTAGGTGCGTCGTGGATCCCCCCACACGCGCTGAATTGCATGGGAGACGCAGATGCAATGCTCTGGATCAGATGGAGCGTGACTGCGCCAAACGTTGGGCTGAGTAAGCGACCGGTAGCGACTGCCATGGGTGCACACAGGGTGACCCCGTCGATACCATGTGCGGCGCAGAGGTCAACCATGGGTTGCAACGAGCGGGGATCGCTATAGGGGAGTTTGACCGTCAATGGCATGTCGCAACTCGCTCGCAACCGTGGCAGGAGCACCCGCAGATCGACGTGGATGTCGGATACTGCAAGTTCGAAGCCAGCAATGCCCTCTACTTGGTTGAGCTCGCGGATGCATTGATGTACATCGACATCGTCACTGCTGAGTGATACGATAACGGGGATATCCCAGGTTGCCCAGACCGCCGTGCAGCGCCGGCCGACCCATTCGAGGCCGGGATCGTGCCATGGTTCACCATAGATTATCCCGGCACGGTGTTCGTAGAGGCGGTTCGGTCCGTCAGGACTGCGCCCTGCGGCAGTCACCGTCGGTGTGATGAGCGCCGCCGGTGCGATGGCTGTTACCATGGACGCACTGTGGATGCCGAACCCAAGACTGCCGGCTGCGGCAATATACGGATGTGCCAATGTGATGGCATATGGATGGTGGGGAGCAAATTCGACCATAGTGACTCAATCAGTAGAAGGATTACAACGCGTGCCTACAGTATACCGTGTGCTCATTGTTGGCTTGGGGACCGCAGGGCGTGGCTTTGCGCAAATTGTGCACGAACACGGCGCACGTATTGCCAAACAGACCGGTGCAGACATCCGCATTGTCGGTGTTGTTACCGCCAGTCGGGGCAGTGCGTATGATGCCAATGGGCTTGATCTCGGTGCCGTACTGGCTGCCAAAACGCTCCATTCCATGCCCAGCGCAGTTGCAGAAGACGCGTTGACGATGATCACCACCCGTAGCGCCGACATAATGGTCGAATTGACCCCGACCAACCTCGACAGCGGCGAACCGGCCACCAGCCACATCAGGGCCGCTCTGGAACGCGGGATGCATGTGATCACCGCCAACAAAGGGCCTGCTGCACTCCATCTGACTGCACTTCGTGCGTTGGCCGCTCAAAAGGGGTTGTTCTTGGGGATCGAAGGCACCGTCATGGCCGGAACCCCGTCATTGCGATTGGGATGGAGTAGCTTGGCTGGGGCAGATATTAGCCGCGTCCGAGGCATTGTCAACGGAACCACCAACTATATCTTGACGCAGATGGAACAAGGCCTCGACTATGCCGATGCGTTGGCTGATGCCCAGAAAATAGGCTACGCCGAGGCTGATCCGACTGGTGATGTCGAAGGCCACGACGCAGCCGGCAAAGCGGCAATTCTCGCCAATGTCTTGATGAATGCCGGCATGCGTCCGTCAGACGTCGCCACAACCGGCATCACCGGGATTACTGCTGCAGACGTCGCCGCTGCCAAAGCCGCTGGTGAACGATGGAAGCTCATTGCCGAGGTGACGCGCGGTCCCGATGGCATCAAAGCGTCGGTCCAACCGATGCGTTTGCCCAACAGCCACCCCCTCGCCGGTGTCGCAGGTGGGACCAACGCGCTGACCTACACGACGGATTTCGTCAACGACGTGACGATTATTGGTCCTGGGGCGGGGGCGTTGTCGACGGGTTTTGCGGTGGTTGGTGACCTGCTTGCGCTGCACCGCGGCGAACGCGAACGCGCCAATACATAAGCCCCGTCAGGGTCAGCGCTATCCCTGGGATAAATAGCCAAGGCATGCTCAGGTGGTAGCGCGCCCCGAGGGTATAAAACAGCCCGCTGGTTACCACGATACTAAACAGAAACATCGTCGCAAGCAACTCGACGGTACTCGTTGGTTTGATCATGTCGTGCTCCATCCGTACGGTGCATCGGGCATCGTACGGTTCTATTATACGACCCAGAGGTGAGCCGTTGGACATCTTCATCACACCATTCGAGACACAGATGCTGCGTGATGCGCGTCTGTTTGTGGGGCGCTGGAGTGAACTGCAACTGCTGATCAATGCCGTCGACAAACGGCACCCGGCCGTTGTCGTTGCCCCACCGCAGAGCGGCAAATCGTCGTTGTTGTATCATGCTGTTGCTGCCGGCGGTGTCTTGCTTGACCACGACGATTTGCCCGCTTTTTATCTCGATATGGCCGAGTTCCCCGATATTGACGCAGTCGAGCAGACAGTCGCTGAGGCATTCGCTCCACCGGGCACTCCGTGGCAACAGGCAATCCTTCGTCCTGATACTGCCCCGTTCCTGGCGTTCGACAACATTGATGCCCCGCAGTTTGCTGCCCACCGTGATACGTGGATGACGCAATTGGCACACGAAGTAGCGGCCGGCAGACTCAGGGTCATCGCAGCTGCCAGTCAGCTCCATACCGTGCCCCCGCTTTGGGAGCAGGTGAGTCTCGGCCCGGTCGGCCTATCCTTTCTGCGTGAATACCTCGACGTTTCTCTCCCCGATGAACCGCACCCTGATCGCGCCGATCAGACACAAATGCTGGCACTCGCAAACGGGCATATGGGTACCCTGATTATCGTTCTGACGCTGTGGTATCGTGCACAACGGCAGCATGACCTCGACTGGCGTGCACTTGCGGCTGCGCTCACACCGCCACAGCCGACGCAAACGACACCAGATCCGGGTTATCACGTAGCGGCGCCACCAGCAGCGACTGCTGACGACGCAGGTGGCGAAGCCCCCGAGATCGCACCGATCGTATCGCAATTAGGCGCACCCGTGGCTGCGGCACGTACGAAGGGAAATCTCGGTTGGTTGCTCCTCGCCGTCACAGTGTTATGTGTAGCGGTCTGGATGTGGGGGAGTCGATAGATGCGTGTTCTGTGGCTCGACGCGTTCCACGCGGGTTCTCATCGATCGGTAGCACAGGGG
>JBFYTT010000085.1:0-4741 GCA_041300425.1 Roseiflexaceae bacterium | reverse complement strand
TGGTATGCTGCTTGCCGGATGCAGCGAGTTCGCGTTGCTTTGCCAGTGGCCAGTCACGCTCAGGGCCGCGAAAGCGGAACGCCTTGATGCCACGTGCCTCGGCATCCGCACGCATCTGCGTCAGTTCATCTTCTGTGGTGAAGGACATGTATGCATGCCCGGCTTCGAGCAAATGGTCGACATGTGGTTTGTAGATGCCCTGTTCGTGACGAACAGACTGCACATACGGGCCACATGGCCCACCGATGTCGGGACCTTCGTCCCAATCGATGCCCACCCAGCGCATCGACGTCATCAGATCGTCTGCGGCACCCACGACGAATCGTTTTTCGTCAGTGTCCTCAATGCGTAACAAAAACTGACCGCCGTAATGTCGAGCAAACAGCCAGTTAAACAATGCAGTGCGCACCCCACCGATATGCAAGAACCCGGTAGGGCTCGGTGCAAAACGGACTCGCACAGGACCTTTAATGTCAATCATAATGCGCGCAACCTCGTACATCTACTCACTCTGCAGTATACCAATCGATCTTCTGTGCTTGCAACTCATGCGGTTGGATGTGCGACCTGCACAATCAGCTCGACTTCTGTCGCAAAAGCGAATGGAATGACCATGCCGACTGCGCTCCGTGCATGCCGACCTGCATCACCAAAGACCGCGAGCAACAAATCGCTGCAGCCATGTATCACTGCTGGGGTGTTGTCGAAGCCCGGTGCGACGTTGACCATCCCGAGCACTTTGACAATCCGTACGACGTTGTCGAGCCCGACGAGCGTATGCACAGCCTGCAATGCATTGAGTGTACTCAATCGGGCAGCCTGGTAGCCTTGGTCGACCGTCAAATCCGCTCCGATATGTCCTTTGATTTCGTGCTCTTGGAAGCGCGAAACCGCGCCTGAACTATACACGAGATTACCAACCTGCACAGCCCCCATGAATCGGCCGGTATTCAGGTCGGTCTGCTGGAGGATGTATCCCATACCGGCAAGTTTGTTGACATAACTCATTGTTTCAATCCTTCTACCGTTGCGCGCAATTGGGCGCGATATTGTGCCATGTCGATAACGTTACGGCTGATACGTGCGTCTTCGGAAGCAAATGCCAACAAGTGAGACTCGAGTGATTCTTGGGCGGTACTCCGTGGGGTGCCGCCGTCACGGATGGCGGCGACGAAATTCTTCATGATTCCGGTGTCACCGCCGCCGTGTCCCGCCCTGCCGTCGACTTCATAGACTTCGGGGGTACCGCGGTGGGGGTGTATCTCGATGCGGCCGCCCTGTGCATTGAAAACGCCGGTCAATGTACCGAGTGTGCCGTCGTAACGCATGGTGCGATCTTCTTCGTAGCCCATCCCATGCATGGTGAGGCTGGCGGTGACACCATGTGCGAACTCCATAGTCACGACCTGATGATCGACCACATCGTTGTCACAATGATAGACACAGCGACCGTATGGGCCGTTCTGGACTGCCGCAAGGCGTGAAGCGTAGCTTGTGTCGGTGCTGAGGACATTGAATGGCCAGACATTCGGGAGCGGCTCGTCCTTGGCGACGATGTCACGGAGGTGTGGGAACGGCTCGAGATCGAGGTAAATCCGCTTGGCGGACCATGCACAGGTCGATTCGACGGGACAGCCATCGAGGCAGCGCGCCGGCGCGCCAGCAGGTGCGCGGCCGCTCTGGTAGTTTGAAAGGCTGCCAAACGACCCGACGTGGGTGATGTTTTGGCCGAGGTTCCAGACCATGATGTCGAGGTCGTGACAGCATTTGGCGAGAATCATCGGCGTTGACTCTGCTTTGCTCCGCCAGTTCCCGCGCACAAAGCTATGCGCCATGTGCCAGTGGGCGACGTTCTCGCGGTGAGCCACGGTGATGATATCGCCGATTTTTCCAGCGCTGAGGAGCTCATGCAACAGAAAAAAGAAATCGGTGTAGCGCAGCACGTGACCAATCACCAACATCCGGTTGGCAGCTTCGGCTGCCATCACGAGTCGCGTGCAGTCGATCGGCGTCGTGGCCATCGGTTTTTCGAGCAACACATGATAGCCGAGGGCCAATGCAGCCAACGTTGGTTCGACATGCATAGCATCTTGGGTACAGATGAGTGCGGCCTGGGCGAGTTGGCCGTGGGCAAAGAGGTCGTCATAACTGCCGAAACAGCGATCGGCAGGGATATCGTGCAAGTCAGCGATTTTTGCACGTCGCACGGGATCTGGTTCAGCGACGGCGACAATGCGTGCTTCGTTGGGGTGATGTTGTGCGTAGGGAGCATACGCATCTGCACCGCGAGAACCAGCACCAATCAAAACAAATCCTACGGGGGTCATGTACTCCTACTTTCCATCAGCCAGACATACACACATTCTAATCCCAAAACACCACACAAAAAATCCCCCCACACGACGGTGGGGGGATTTGGGGGGTACGTTACCGCGTGGGTGTAGCCGTTTTGGTGGGTGTGCGTGAGGCGTTGATGCCATTTGACTGATCACCGAGCACCATGACACCGCCGTTGCGCAAGCCAATGATAGAGTTCGCATAGCCTGCGTAGACGGTGAATACGTCGGTGAGTCCATCCGGTAACGTGACTTGGTTTGCGGCGTTGTCTCCCCAGCCGAATACCGTGCCATCTTGCTTCAGAGCCATGGTGAACTGATTACCGGCACTGATTGTTTTGACGTCACGCAAAATGGTAGGCACTTTAGACTGGCCTTTGGCGTTGCCGCCCCAGGCTATCACAGATCCATCTGCGAGCAGCGCGACTGAGTGATCAAGACCTGCGGTTACCATGGTGACTTTCTTCTTGGGGTCGCGTGATTTGACAGCAAGTGTAGCAGGTACTTTGCTCTGTCCGGCTGCATTGCTCCCCCAGGCAATCACTGCGCCGTCTCGCTTGACGGCCAGTGAGTGATTGACACCACCTGCCATGGCGATAACATTCACGACGCCTTTGGGCACGTTCACCTTCTTGAAGGTGTTGTCACCCCATGCATAGATTTTGCCCTTTTTGTCGAGCGCAAGACCATGCGCCTGGCCGGCTGCAATGGCAACGATGTCTTTGGTTGTTTGTTTGGGGAAATTCAATTGTTTGAGTGAATTCGATCCCCACCCAAAGACGCGTCCGCCTTTGAGTGCCAGCACAAAGTTCGAACCCGCAGCAATGTCAGTAACTGCTGACCCACAGCACGGGCTGATGTTGGTCTGGTATTCTTTGTTCATCCCCCACGTAATCAGGGTCCCGTTTTGGAGCAAACCGATCACAAACGATGCACCAATTGCCCCTTTTTTCATCATGAACGGTATCGGGGTGGGTGTCATGGTGGGCGTTTTGGTCGGCGTATTGGTCACGGTGTTGGTACTGGTGCGCGTCAGCGTCGGGGTAGGTGTGTGGTCAGTGACCGTGAACCGATAGGTGATACTAGATGCAGCGGCATAGATGATGCCACTACGGGTCCCCCCAGATTGGGCGGCTTGGATGATACACGTTCCTGCTAAAAAGAGCCGTACGGTGCCGTCAGGGTCAACCATACAGATGACTGGCGAGCTAGACGTGTAAGTAATTGCCAATCCAGAGCTCGTAGCACCGCCGATACGGAATGCAGGCTCGTAATCGTGCTTCGTCGTCACGGTGGGGACTACGATGGTTTGTGGCACACCGACGGCGCTGAACGAACGGGTAACCGGAGGAGCAGTGTCATATGTCAATGCACCGACGACGCCGCCCGGTTGGCTCGCGCTGATGGTACACGTCCCGACGGTGAGCATCCGCACAAGGGCGCTGCTGTCAACGGAGCAAACACTTGGGGTCATTGATGTGTAGACGAGCGGCAAAGCCGAAGAACTGCTCGCGGTCAGGGTAAAGTCTCCCGAATTGTAGACCCTGGTTGTAGGAGCGGCAAAAGTGACCGTCTGGGTCGCCTTGACGACGAAGCTCCGGGTCGTCCGACTGGCAGCATACATGGTGCCGCTGACGAGGCCACTGCCGACGTCAATATTGAGCGTGCAGGTGCCGGGTGCAAGGATGGTCAGGGTGGTCCCGACGACGGTACAGACCGCCGCGTCGGTAGTGGTATAGCTGATCGCCAATCCGACAGCACTCGTTGCCGGCAGTGTCACCGCGCCGGTCCCTGCTGGCACATCTGGCAATGACGGCAACACGACTTCTTGTGATGACGGTGTTGGCGTACTCGTCGGTGTGTTCGTCGGTGTGTGTGTCGCAGTATTCGTTGGAGTGTACGTATGGGTAGGGGTATTGGTCGGCGTAAAGGTATTGGTGGGCGTGTTGGTAGCGGTATTGGTCGGTGTGTTGGTGGGCGTGTGTGTAGGCGTAAAGGTGTGTGTTGGGGTGTTGGTCGCAGTATTGGTTGATGTCTGGCTGGGAGTGAAAGTCGCCGATGGGAACGGTGTGCGGGTGTTTGTGGGCAACCCAAAGTTGAAGTCGACCGACGATGCAGCCACATTGTTGAGGAATGTCGCTCCCGTCGCCGTCAAACCCGTCGCTAATGAAGAAGAAAGTACAACGACCGCTGGCGAAGGAACGGATACCGGCACCGAAATACGACACGTTACGAGGTAATTCAGGGTTACGCCGGATACGGTTATGGTCGATCCGCCTACCGGAGCGTTGATCGTTGCAGGGCTACATGTCGTTGAATGCGCACTATCAACCACCATGGGCGCCGGCAGGGTAAAGGTAAACCCAACGTTACTTGCGTTTTTTGATGCATCTGACCAGTAGTTT
>JBFYTT010000051.1:0-5350 GCA_041300425.1 Roseiflexaceae bacterium | reverse complement strand
CTACGAAACCGAACGATTTGGTCTACGAAACGCGTCATTACTCGAAATGAATTTGACGTCAGTAGGAGCTTTGGCGAGCTCGTTTCCATTGATTTTTTTAATCAACAATCTGGGCACGTTGGCCATTTTGTGGGTCGGCGGCTACATGGTCATGAGCAAGGAAGTAACCGTCGGCGAACTGATTGCCTTCACCACATATTTGTCGCTACTTTCGCAACCAATTTTTATGTTGGGTATGATCGCTGCACAGATCACCCGTGCGAGTGTCAGCAACGAACGCATCTTTGAGCTCTTGGATACGAAACAAGACATTGATGACGCCCCAGACGCAATTGAGATGCCGCCCGTACGCGGACATGTTGCATTCAACCATGTGTCGTTGCGGTATGCGGGGTCAGAAACCAAGGTGCTCGACGACGTGTCATTCGATATTCCAGCAGGGACAACCGTCGCCATCCTCGGGACGACCGGGAGTGGCAAAAGCTCACTCATCAATCTCATTCCGCGTTTTTATGATGTCAACGATGGCTCTGTAGTCATTGATGGGCATGACGTCCGGACGGTCAACATCGATTCGCTCCGGCGCCAAATCGGTATTGTGTTGCAAGAGACCACGTTGTTCAGCGGGACCATCCGCGACAACATCTGCTACGGTCGACCCGATGCAAGCGACGACGAAGTACACGCTGCCGCGGTGAAAGCCCAAGCAGATGCGTTTATCAGCGAATTCGACCAGGGCTATGCAACCATCGTGGGTGAACGTGGCGTCGGCCTGTCGGGAGGCCAGCGACAACGGTTGGCAATTGCCCGTGCATTGCTGCTCGACCCCAAGATCCTCATCCTCGACGACAGTACATCGGCAGTCGATGCCGAAACAGAGTTCAAAATTCAACAGGCACTCGATGCGTTGATGAAAAATCGTACATCCTTTGTGATTGCACAACGCATCAGCACGGTCCGGAACGCCGATGTCATCTTGTTGCTCGATGCAGGCAAAATCATTGGTCGCGGCACACACGAAGAGCTGCTCCGAGAGAATGCCGTGTACGGTGACATCATCGACTCACAGTTCGGGCACCAATTGGCTCATGAAGGAGCACCGCGATGATGCATGGTATGCGTGGTATGGCCGAACTCCCTGAAGGAGAGGCAAGCGACTCAAGCCGAACTGCCCGTCGCCTCGCTGCGTACTTGACACCGTACTGGCGTACATTGATTGGAATCATCGCTTTATCGATTGTCGGCGCCATCACGATGGCACTCGGTCCGGTACTCATCGGCAAGGCAGTCGACGAAGCCATGGCGACGAGCGACAAAACACTGCTTTTGTACTACATGCTGGGCTTGCTCGCCTGCTATCTTGTCGGCGCAGTGGCTTCGCGCTATCAGTTTTTGTACATGGGACAAGTCGGTCAGCGGACCATTGCGCAGATGCGCAGTGAATTGTTTGCCCATATCCAACGTGTTTCGCTGCGGTTCTTCGACCAGCATCCCGCAGGTGACTTGATGTCGCGCATTGTCAATGACATCGACGTCATTTCGCAGTTACTGGGTCAAGGTCTGGTCATTGTGGTCGCCAATTTGTTCACCTTGGTGGGCATTGTTGTGGCTATGCTGCTCCTTGACCTGCGCTTATCGTTGGCGAGCTTGATTTTGATTCCCGTGCTTTTTTTGATGACCCAATTATTTGCAGCATCAGCGCGCAGAGCCTTTCGCAAGACGCGCGAATCCATCGGCGATGTCTCTTCAGACATCCAAGAAGAAATAGCCGGCGTCAAGGTTGCGCAAGCGTTCACCCGCACCGATGTCAACCGCGAACGATTTGCGCAACGCAATGCTGCAAATCGTGATGCAAATGTCAGTGCCACTGCAATCACCGCGGCATTTGGCCCGCTCGTCGATGTGCTCGCAGCAATGGGCTTGGCAATTGTGGCGGGATACGGCGGGTATCTCGTCATCACCAATCAGGTGACTCCAGGTACGGTCGTGGCGTTTTTGGCGTACGCACAATTCTTCTTTCGACCCATTCAAGCGCTGTCACAGTTCTACACCACGGCCCAATCAGCACTAGCGGCGTCAGAACGAACCTTTGCGCTGATCGACACACCCGTCGACATGCCCGCAACCGCCGATCAGCAACCCGTCAACCATATCGACGGTGCAGTGCAGTTCGACCATGTCTGGTTCCGCTATGGTGCACGTGTCGGGCAGGAAGGATCCGGTGATTGGGTCCTGCGAGATATTTCATTGTCAGTGGCTGCAGGCGAAATGATTGCTGTGGTTGGTCCCACCGGGTCAGGCAAGACATCCCTCGTTTCGTTGATACCCCGGCTGTACGAAGCAACGCAAGGAACCGTCAGCATTGATGGGGTACCAGTACACCACTACGAACACACGCAAATTCGCCATCAAATGAGCATGGTCCTGCAAGAGACGTATCTCTTTTCGGAGTCAGTGTTCAGCAATATCCGCTACGGAAAGCTCGATGCACAAGACGACGAAATCATTGCAGCAGCCAAGGATGCCAACGCGCACGATTTCATCATGGCGCTGCCCAACGGGTACGAAACCATCTTGGGTGGCAAAGGCGTCTCATTGAGCCAAGGACAACGCCAGCTCGTTGGCATCGCTCGGGCGATACTTGCAAAGCCCCAGATCTTGATCCTCGACGAGGCAACCAGTAGCGTCGATACGCGCACCGAGTTGCTTATCCAAACCGCGCTCGAAAAACTCTTGCGCGGTCGAACGAGCTTTGTCATTGCCCACCGGTTATCGACGGTCCGCAATGCGACCCGAATCGTCGTGTTGGACCACGGCCAGATTGTCGAAGTAGGTTCGCATGACGAACTCATCGCGGCCCAGGGAATATACGCAGACCTGTACCAGCGTCAGTTTGTACCCATGCAGCAAGCAACCGTGCTCGACTAACAACTGTTTCCCGTACACCAAACCCCCGAGATCTAAAGATCCCGGGGGTGTTTTTCTGTCAATGCAACGAGAACGTTGCCGCAGACGTTTTTCGCATCGTTCAGCACAAAACACGCATACATGACGCGCATGCACCTCACTACGCCAAGACGGCCACATCTGTCGTATCTCTGGAACTGCTACTCTGCACTAGGCTCCGGCGCAGGCCTGAGGGTACGTTTGACGAGCGACCCAATAGCTCGAACCGGCCCCGTACGGACCGTGGTCGGCGGTAAAGACGCCAGAAATTGCTGGCCGTATTTCTTGGATAACACACGCCTATCGAGGACGATAACCATACCATGATCAGATTTGCCACGCACCAGTCGTCCAAATCCCTGTTTGAACTTCAAAATAGATTGTGGCAACGAGTATTCGTTGAAGGCATCGGTGAACTGTTCAGAGCGTGCGGCATACACAGGGTCGGTCGGTACAGAAAACGGCAGCTTGGTAATAATCAGTGCCGAGAGTGCGTCACCGACAACATCTACCCCTTCCCAGAAACTCGAAGTGCCGAAAAGCACGCTACGCGGCTCAGATTTAAAGCGCTCTAGAATGGCTTTGCGTGAGCCATCGAGACTCTGCCCTATCAGATTGATGTCGTGTTCGTTCAATCGTTCCTGGACCGCTGTATAGGTGGCACGCAATGCGCTCGTCGCAGTGAAGAGGACCAACGTACGTCCGACCGCTGCAATTGCCGTCGCAACAATCGCGTCCTCGAGCGTTCGTTGGTAGTCGAAATCCTTCGGCTCTGGCATGTCTTGCGGCACGTAGAGCAGTGCCTGCGACTCATAATCAAACGGCGATTCGAGTTGGTGTCTGTACTCGGTGTCTGCACCCAACCGGCCCATCACGTAATCAAATCGACCATTGACCGACAACGTTGCAGAGGTCAGAACTACCGCAGACTTTGCATCGAACAGATTTTCACGCAGCAATGTTGCGACTTCGAGCGGATTAATTGCCAAGCGGAGCACTTCGCGCTGTCGCTCATAGACCATCCACGTGATGAGATTGGGCTCCGACCCGCTGATGAAATTCCCACATTGGATGGGGAACTCAACCGAGAATCGTTGCAGCCGTTTGAACGCACTCACCAGGACTTCATAGTCAGCCACATTTGCTGCCGCCAGATTATCGACGATTCCCGTTATGTCGAGCAAATGTTTTGAGATACTTGTATAGGTATCTTCGACGTTCTGCCAGATGGGTGCGATCGACTGCCATGCTTGGCTTCGTCGCGTGGCCGCGGTGATGCGTAACCGCGTATCGTAATTGCTTTCTTCTGCCTCACGGGTCAGGACCCGGTAGAGTGCGTCGTAGAGTTCTTTGGTGTGCACTCGGGCACGCTCAATCGACGGTGAAATCGCCTGCACAATGCGCGAGAAACGCTCATATACCTCTGGTCCAGCGGTACTCCCTTTGAGAAATGTCGGGAAGCGAGACAATAAACCTTCAGGCTGATTCGAACCGCCCTCGTGTATGAGACCGTTATAAAACTCTTCGATGTCGGTGGCTGTGCATGCCCAGCCAAATTGATCGGTGGCTACTTCTTCGAGGTTATGTGCTTCGTCAATGACGACATGATCGTACGCTGGTAGGACCGGCATTTCGCTGACCATGTCTGCCAAGAGCAATGCGTGATTCACGACGACAATATGGGCGGCCTCGGCTTGTTTGCGCGCATGAAAGAACCAACACTCGTTGAAATACGCACAACCCGGACCGTTACACATCTCGAATGCCGCATGACAACGGTCCCAAATGAGTTGTTCTTTGTCGAACAGAGAAATCTCGTTGCGGTCGCCGGCGCGGGTCTGCGTCGCCCAGGTAGCGATCTTGAGGACAGCACGCGTCTCATCATCGTTTGCACCGACAGAGGCCTTGACATCTTCGAGGCGGCGCATACACAGATAGTTCGAACGCCCTTTGAGCAGTGCATACTGCAGCGGAACATCGGGGATGTTGGTGTTGCCGTCGGCGCGATCAGCATCGAACGTGCGTGTCAGTGCGGGGATGTCTTTGAAGAACAGTTGGTCCTGCAAATTAATGGTGTGGGTACTGACTACCACCCGCTGTCCCCGTTCGAGGGCATGGAGGGCAGCAGGGACGAGGTAGGCCATACCTTTGCCGGTGCCAGTCCCTGCTTCGACAACGACATGATGTGATTCGTTGAATGCTTTGGCAACTGCTTGGGCCATGGCGACTTGCGGGTCACGTTGCTCGTAGCCATCAAACAATCTGCCAAGCACACCATCGGTTGCAAACACACGATCGATCGTTGCAGCGCCGATGGGTATGTTAGACTCAGTCGGTTCAAGGATCTGATATTCATCGAGTGAGCGCGTCACACGAGGCAGGATGGGTCGTCCGAAGCTAGTTT
>JBFYTT010000306.1:0-8046 GCA_041300425.1 Roseiflexaceae bacterium | reverse complement strand
CTCACGTGCCTCGGACCAGCGTGTGCTTTTGGCGTAGGCGGCACTCATGCGGGCATATGCGGTGCCACGCAACGGATGCGTGCTGGTTTTGGTGGCTGGGGCATGGCGCTCCAGATCGAGTGCCTGCTGGAGCTCGATAATCGCCGCCTCGGGGACACCGATGGCAATCAGGACCTCGCCGAGGCGCAGATGATGCTCGGCAGACTTGGGTGCCAGTGCGACGAGCCGTTGGGCGGCGTCGGCAGCCGTCGACAAATCATCGGCGAGCATCGCCGCATCGCGGAGCCCTGCGAGCACCTCGGGCTGGTTGGGGTCGAGTTGGACTGCTTGGGCATACAAATCGCGTGCTTCGTGGTGGCGTTGTACGCCGAGGAACGCCGATGCCGCGGCAACCATGGCGTCGATCGACTGACTATCGATGTTCAGCGCACTGCGTGCCACCGCCAACGCCTGGTCCAGCAAGCCATGCTGCTGGAGCGCACGACTGCGCGTGCTCAGCACATCGACCCGCTGGGGAGCGTGTTGTGCGGCGGTATCGAGGAGCTCGAGCGCTTCGCTGCTACGGTTCGTCTCGAGCCCCATGCGCGCCATCTGCAAGATGATATCGATATCGGTCGAATTGACGAGATACGCTTTGCGGGCTTGTTCGTACGCAAAATCAAAGCGGCCGTTTTGGGCCATCGATTTGGAGTACGCCAGCAACGTCGGTGCCGACTCGGGGTTCTGGCGCAACGCTTGTTCGAACGTCGCCATTGCTTCGTCGAATTTGCCGGCCCCCGCCAATGCCTGTCCGAGGACTTCGAGCGCATGGGGGAAGCGCATGACATCGCCGATGAACCGTACCGCGGCGATGGCTGGCTGCCAGGCGCGTTCGGCGATGTGTAACTGGGCTGCCTGCAACCAGGTTGCATCGTCGTGGCGGTTCTGCCACAGCGCCTTGGCGACATAGCTCCGCGCCCGCTTCAGTTTGCCGCGGCGCATCGCAAAGCCAGCGGCGGTCCGGAGCAGACGCGCGTCATCGCCGTGATGGATGAGGGCACGCTGGATGAGCGCATCGCCCTGCTCGATTTGGCCCAAATGCTCGTAGACGCGGATAGCATCGATGAGCAACGCAACGTTGTCTGCATCGATCCCAATGGCTTTGTTGTAGACCTCTGCTGCCTCGCGGAAGCGCCCGACGTCGCTCAACGCTTTGGCCAGCGTATGCATGTGGGTGCTCTGGTGCGGGGTCAGCGTGATTGCTTTGCGGTACGTTGCCAAGGCCGCATCGTATTCACCGCGCTGCCAGAGCAATCCTGCGAGGTCGCTCTGCAGGTCTGCGTCGGTACTCGACTGACTGAGCGCAGCACGCACAATCTGGACTGCCTCATCGCTGGCCCCATGGGCCTGCAACTGCTGCGCCAATTGGCGTTGTGCGGTGATGCTTTTGGGAGCAATCGCTACCGCCTTGCGCAGTGCGCTGACTGCGTCTTGGCCATGACCGACCACCGCACTCGCACTCCCGAGTGCAATATAGAGTGTCTCGTCGTTTGGCTCGAGTGCTACTGCCCGTTGCAGCGATGTCAGGGCACCGTGGTGGTCGCCGGTGGCGGTGCGCACACGCCCCAAGGCTGCGTGACTGTATGCATCGTTGGGTGCAAGGGCAATCGACTTTTCGAGGTAGTACTGCGCCTTGGCAGTGTCGCCCCGTTCGAGGCAGACGCGCCCCAATGCAGCCAGCAAATCTGGCTGATCGCCCAATAGCCCCAATGCACCCTGGAGCAGGGCGTTGGCATCATCAAAGCGCCGGAGCGACTCGAGGACCGCTCCTTTGGCACGATACAACGTAGGGTCATCTTGGACATCGCCCAACGCCTGATCAAATGCCGTCAATGCCGCAGGGTAGTTCTTTTGACGCACATAGATCTGGCCCAGTTCATGCGCCACGGTCGCACTCTGGCGGCGATAGATAGTCATCAATGATTGGAGAGACTGTGCTGCCGCATCGAGTGAACCGAGTTTGCCATAGGCGACACCGAGCTGCGTGCGGGCAGCGAGGTCGTCAGGTCGCAACGAACAGAGCAATTCGTATGCCTGTACCGCTGCAGTCCAATCGCTCTGCGAGACTGCCAGTTCGGCGATGCGGCGCACCACGTCGACATCTTGGCGCTGCTCGCCCGAAATCCCTTCGAGCTGGGTACGGGCATGCCCAATTGCCCCTTCTTGTTGCAGAATATCAGCCACTGCAATGCGCATGCTGGCCGTCTTGACGCCCGCAGATTGCAACAAGCCCTCGACACGATCACGTTCGCCGCTGTTGAGGACCGCTTTGACGGCGGGGCGAATCATCCCCAGCTCGAACAACCGACGCAATACGGCAGCGCGGTTTTCGCTCATATCAACGGCAATAGCGAGTGCATCCTCGTCACTGGCAATCTGCGTCACGCTCCACTCGGTCGGCGCATGCAGGTTCCATTGTTTGGCACGGACCACCGATCGGATCAACGGATGCCGAAACGACAGCGACTGCTGTTCGTAGTCAAAGTGGATAATGCCCGCCGCCACCAACCCACGCAACGCGATGATGTCACCCTCGCTCGCCGGAGCACCGAGCAGTTGTTGCGCCAACGTCGCGGTGTTTTGCCCACCAATCCGCAACCGCAACACCACATCGACCAAGGCCCAGGTGTCACTCTGCTCACCGAATTGCTGATTGAGACTAACCAACAACGCCAACGCCGGTGCTGGGTCGACCTTGACCGCAGTCAGGGTAGCGGTCAACCACTCCCACATCCAGCGGCTGCGGAAGGCCACACCGGCATACGCACCACTCCGCTGGAGCTCGAGCAATGTCGCAAACCAGCGTGGCCGGCTCGCCAACGCCGTCACTGCATCGTCTTGTTCGATTGCCTGCGCCACCCCATCACCGCACTGGATCCGGGCCATCGCGATGATATCTTTGGGGGTCAACGGGCGTAGGGTACGGACCTCGGCGCTACTAAACCACGGCCGGAACAACGGCAACGCCTCGCTCCGGCACGACAACACCCAGCGCGCTTGTGGCCCCATGGTGCTCATCAAGGCAGCAATATGCGACAGGGCGGTCAATTGTATCGCCGACGGCAGCAGCTCGAGGCCATCGATACAAAACACCAGCGGCATGCTGGCGAATTCACGCCACGTTGGCGGAACAGGGATCGCATAGCAATCGGCAATGGTCTGTTCGATCGATTCGCGGTAGCGGCCCATGTCGACATAGATCGGGACCAGCGCCTGTTGCTTTGATTTGGTGGCACGACCATCACTTGCATGCACGTCGGCGAGTTGGATCACCGTCTGCAACAAACACGTGCTTTTGCCCGCACCCGGCGGCCCAACGACCAGGATCCGGGGTTGTTGTTCGAGGAGCTGACGCAGACTGACGGGATTGGCACGACTCCGTTCGTTGCCTTCGTGCGTCAACGACAACGCGGGCAGCCCACGTACTGCGCTACTCGCAGGGTGTGCCACCACGGCTTGAACGTAGGTTTTGAGCCACGTCGTCGTGTCGTTCATGAATCTCTACTGCATAATCTGCGTCGTCATCCAAAAGCTCGCCGTGCAGATCGCTGCACCCAGGACCGCCAGAAAAATCCCGATGCCTAATGCCGTATGCAATAATCTGCTCACAACGGTTGCCAGTGACAAGGTTGTTTCGATGGCCGCGGGGACGCCGAGATCGATGAGTGATTTGCCCTGCAATCGACCAGACTGGGCAGACATCATCCGCATCGTCTCGCGGTAGATCCGATTCATCACGATGGCCATGCCACCGATCAGCATAATCACCCCACACAAAAAGAAAATCCCAGACATGAGCAGTTGCACCATTTGCAGGCGGTCCAAAAGGTCACTTGCGTCCATGACGGTTCCTGCTTCCATTGGCTAAATCCACAAATCGAGCTGGGATTGATCAGTATGGGTACGTTGGCGCCGGCGCGGGTGGAGTTCCCCTGGCTCAGGCAGGACCGCTGTCTGGACTGCCTGTTGCAATGGCATGGTCGGCGCAGCGGTTTCTTCGTTGAGTGCCGGCAGGTCCACGATGCCCGGGATATCGAGGGTCTCCCACGTCGAACCACTGGTCAGTATCGGCGTGGTCGGTGTGACATCGACCGCCTCGACAATCTGCACCGGGACATTCCATTGTCGTGCCACGATATGACCGATAACCCGCAATGTGCCGCTTGCTGCCACCGTGAGGCGCGCAGGCGCGCAATGGATGGTCAGCACGACGCGCTGCCCACCGGCTTCGCAGACCATCCGGGTAGCATCCGCACCCACACTCCCCATCCGCATGGTGCCCACTTGGATATCAACCGGGTATGCTGCAACCGTCCAGGCATACTGCTTGGCTGCCCGTAGGAGCTGCTGTGGGTCAGTGATTTTGAGCAATTGTTCGATGTCCCCAGCCCATGCGGGTGCTGCATCGAGTGCTGTATGCGGACGCACCGTGTGTCGATTGGTCTGGACCCCGGTGCAGACATACTGCACGAGGCGTTCGGTCATCACACTCAGCCAGCTACACGCAACCCCACTGACACCAATGCTCAGCAGGGCCATCGGTAACGCCTGCGGCACGACCGGCAGTGCTACCACGGCGCTCAGCAAAACGCCCAATAGCCCGAGGCACACGGCTATCACACTGCCACGGACGCCGTCTTCGATCATCGCCAGTGCGACCACGGCAACCAGCAATACCAGCCCCGGACTGTCGACGCCACCGGTCAAGTTCACAAAAAACAGCACAAACAGACTATCGAGGACGGTGCGCACCGGCGCAGTCATACGTGCTGCCAGCACGCTGACACAAAAATACACCAGCGGAATCGCGACATACCAACGCCCCGTCTGATCGGCAGACAGCAACGCAGGCAGCATCATCACAGCAATCGCTAGACGCAGCACCTGTGCCACAAAGCTGAGCAATGATTGGGCACGCAACAATGCATACCCCATACGGTACGGCGGGATATGCGACGGCGTCGCTGCCACATCAACACGCTGATCACCACTGAGTTGATTGATTGTTGCGTTCATGAGCCCTCCGTCTACCCGACATATTCGATGGCACGCATCTTGGCACTGCGACTGCGTGGATTACCGGCTAACTCGGCATCACTCGCCGTCAGCGGATGTTTGGTCAACAGTCGATAGCGCCGCACCAAGCTCTGGGCACACACATCGCGGAAGGCATGTTTGACGATGCGATCCTCGAGCGAATGAAAGCTGATGATAACCAGCCTCCCCCCTGGCGCCAACAAATCGAGTGCAGCGGGGATAACCGCGGTCAGCACATCAAGCTCGCCATTGACGGCAATGCGCAACGCTTGGAACGTCCGCGTCGCCGGGTGGATTTTGCCACGTTTGCCGCCCAATGCCTGCGCTACCAAGTCTGCCAGTTCGGTCGTCGTCGTCAGCGGTGCACGTTTGCGCTGCGCCACAATCAGCTTGGCGATGCGTCGTGAGGCGCGTTCTTCGCCATAGCGAAAAATGACGTCGGCCAGGTCGACCTCGCTATACGTATTGACAATCTGTGCAGCATCGACCGGCGCATCGGGATCGAGGCGCATGTCCAGGGCTGCCGGGTATTTGAACGAAAAGCCGCGCTCCGGTGTGTCGAGCTGATGCGATGACACGCCGATGTCGAGCAGGATCCCCGCCACCTCAGTCACGCCAGCACGGCGACAAATCCCCACGATATCGGCGTAGTTGCCACGGACAATCTGGTAGCGCGGTGCATACGGCGCCAGCACCGCATCGGCCGCTGCAATCGCCGCAGGGTCGAGTTCGATGCCGATGAGTCGACTCGACTGCGGTGCCAGCCCCAACACTGCTGCCGCGTGGCCACCGCCGCCTAATGTGCCATCGACATACACGCCCCCGCGCTGCGGTTCGAGCAATGTCATTGCTTCGTCCATGAGCACAGACGTGTGCTGGAATGTCTGCATATTTATATCTTTATGCTGGTGAGCTGGGCGAAGAGGTGATCGTTGCCGCTGTCCATCGCCGTCACACGCTCTTGCCAGCGCTGCGGCGACCAGATTTCGAAGTACTTGTTGACACCCACGATCACGACCGTTGATGTACGGACATCTGCATAGTCGCGCAACGTCTGTGGTAACAAAATACGCCCCTGTTTGTCGAGGTCACACTCGGTGGCCGCAGAAAACAAGAGACGTTGCAGGGTACGCGTGTTGGGTTCGCTCGGCGGTAACCCACTTACTTGATCGGCCAAAATGCGCCAGACGTTCATCGGGATCCCCATCACGCACGCGTCGAATCCACGCGTCACGACCAGCCCATCACCCACAAGCGTGCGGTAACGTGCCGGTATGGCCATGCGATTTTTGTCGTCGATGGAATACTCGTGTTCGCCGAGAAACATGCGACCCTCATGAGTGGCCTCACCATTTGCAGGTGATTTGCCCCACTATTCCCCACTCATCCCCACTTATCAACATTATATGCACAATGTGGACAAAGTGCAACAGTTTTTCACCAAAAACAGCAGAAATGCTACAATCGAGCAGCGTTAAAAACAGAGCAAAAGTCACGGGAGCGTCCCTAATGCCAGAATTGACTCATTTGAATGCCGCTGGTCATGCACACATGGTCGACGTCGGTGCAAAACCCGATCAGAAGCGCATCGCCGTAGCAGCTGCGCAGGTTATCATGACGCCTCAAACCCGTGATTTGATTGTCTCTGGGGGGCTCCCCAAAGGCGATGTACTCGCCGTTGCCCGCATCGCTGGCATCATGGCCGCCAAAAAAACCGCCGATCTGATCCCGCTCTGCCACCCACTGGCACTCACCGCGGTCGAGGTCACCCTCACCCCGAGCCCGACCGGTATCGACATCGAGGCGCGGGTCCAAACAACCGGCCGCACTGGGGTCGAAATGGAGGCGCTTACTGCTGTTTCGGTCGCCGGATTGACGATATACGACATGTGCAAAGCAGTCGAAAAAACCATGCAGATACACAACATACGCCTCATCAGTAAAGTCAAAGAATGACTCCACTGACAAGGCGTTTGTATATGTCCTAATATTTTGATGTTCAGCAGTTTTTTTTACGGAATACTGCTCTGTCCTGCACCATTTGCACCCCAGGCAATGATGCTCCCGTCGCTGGTAATCGCCAAGGTGTGGTTGGATCCCGCACTAATCGCTACCACCCCAACAGCGCTGGTGGGGACCGTCGTCTGCCCACTACTGTTGCTGCCCCACGCGACCACGCTCCCACTCGCCGTCAAAGCCACACTATGCGCTGCGCCAGCGCTGATGGCTACAACCGCTGTCGCCCCCGCGGGCACCGTCGCCAAGCCACTGGCAGCGTTGCCCCAACTGCGCACCGTCCCGTCACTCAAAAGGGCTAGTGAGTGATTGGCACCTGCTGCGACTGCCTGCACACTGCCCAAATCTGTCGGGACACTCACCTGACCGTAACTGTCATCGCCCCAGCCAATCACCGTCCCGTCACGACACAACGCCAGCGAATGATTCGCGCCCGCCGCAATGCCCTGCGCCAGACACATCCCCGCGGGAAGAGAAATTTGACCTGTAGCGTTTAAACCCCAGCCACTTATAATTCCATCTGAATCCAGAGCTAATCCATGATCTTTACCAGCCGCTATAGAAACAATATTTGTTAATGTTGGTATTGTTATTTGTCCACTATTGTTTCGTCCCCACCCTATCACCGTACCATCCGCCCGGAGCCCAAGGGAGTGGTTCTGTGCGGCGGCGATAGCGACGAGGGGGCTCTCACTGACCGGGTACGTTGTCTGGCCGTAGGTATTGGTGCCCCAGCCTATCCAACTCCCGTCGCGATACGCCAATGAATGACTCAAGCCGGCAGCGATGCGCACCGAAACAATGGTAGGCGTCGGTGTAGCTGTCGGGGTAGACGTCGAAGTCTGTGTCGGGGTAGACGTCGGAGTCTGTGTCGGGGTAGACGTCGGAGTCTGTGTCGGGGTAGACGTCGGAGTCTGTGTCGGGGTAGACGTCGGAGTCTGTGTCGGGGTGGAT
>JBFYTT010000037.1:0-6405 GCA_041300425.1 Roseiflexaceae bacterium | reverse complement strand
CTTTAGTCGGACGGTGGCAGCGACGCATCTACCCAATCTGACCAGTCAGTTCCGCATCGACTGGGCGGTGACGCATCAGTTGGTGACCGACGAGACGGCGCTGGTCGCGGTCGCGGTACATAACCTCGACGAGAAGGTCATCGGCAATACCATAGCGGTCAAGGTACAGCAACAGATGGCCGAGGATTGGCATGGTGGTCGGGTTCAAGCCGTGATGTACAGTGCGCCGCAAATGATACATGCATCTGCGCCGAAGAGACGGTCTGCAGCGCTGTATGCGATGCCAGAGTCTCCGATGGAGATTGAACGCGAAATGGGTGTGGATTTCGAAATAGCATGCCGGAGTTTTTTATCACCAAAAACCTCTGCTGCTATTGTTGCCGAATACGAAAAGACCCGCGCCGCACAGCAGCTCCTGGCACGCTATCCGGACGTTGGCGTCTGGTCGTTTGATCGCTTGGCTGAAGTCAACTTCGATGCAGACATTATCGATGCGTGTAAGGCTATTACCGGCTACCCAGAGGCCCAAATCGTCTTGGCATTGTTGATCTGTATCCTGGGTGCAGACCAGGAAGGATTGCCGGCGGATGCTGTAGCAGCCGTGCCTGTCGCGTTGCTGGGTGGCCTCAAAGTCATCATTGGTGCATAACAATCGGATTGACGAAAGAGGAATCGGAGCGAACGGGCGTGCCCGTCGCTCCGATGCGTTTTTGCAACTACTCACTACTAATTACTCATTCCGAACTCTTCAAAGTGCAATCAATGCGGTCGCGACGAGGGTGGTGACCAGACCGATGCGTTGCAGGGTGTTGATGGGTTCGCGGTTGACGAAAAACGCCAACAAGACGGTCACTGCTGGGTAGAGCGATGCCAGGACGCTGGCGACGTCGAGTCGGCCGAGTTGGGTCGAGATCATGTATGCCGCGTTGGCGCTCAAATCGAATGCGCCGGCGGCCATCGCGAGGCCGATGCCGGCTGCGCTGGGCATCCCGCCGCGGCGAATCAACAGCCACGGAACAGTGATAAGCAGCGCACCGGCACGCATCACCGCGAGGGGGGCGAACACGCCGTTGCCGCCGAGGTATTTGAGCAAAATCAAAAAGACACCGAAGGTAACCCCCGCAACCAAACCTTGCCACAGACCGCTATAGCCGGTTGCTTTGCCTGAGAGCGAGTTGAGGACAATGGCACCGATGCCGATTGCCATACCGATGAGTGCAATGGTGGAGGGCCAACCAGTGGTGGTGATCCCATAACAGACCGGGATGATGGCTGACAATGCGGCGGCGACGGGTGCGGTGACCGCCGTGTGCCCCTGGGCGATGCCGTGATAGAGCGCAGCGAGGCCCAACGCGCCGCAGATTCCGGTCACCACTGCAAGGCCGATAAGAGTCGCGGGGAGCGGTGCTTCGTTGGTGGCCCGGGCGAGGAGCCAAAACATCAGCGCACCGAAGATTTCGCTGATGACCAAGACCTGAACGACGGGGATTTTGGCACTGGCCCGCCCACCCAAGAAATCACCGATTCCGAAGCCTATTGACGCCCCCAAGGCGCTCGCCAAAAACCATCCGTTCATGCTACTCCTTGTGGCGGTGCTTTCACTGTGTGCGCGACCATCCAGTATGATGGTTTCATTTTATGCGAATCGAGAATCGGTGATGCAGACAGAACGTGATGCACGGCGCGGTATTCTGTGGGGGCTGGTCGGTGTGGTGATCTTTAGTGTGTCGTTGCCAGTGACCCGTATTGCAGTGGCCGAGATGAGCCCGGTGTTTGTGGCGACCGCACGTGGTGTCTTGGCGGCGGTACTGTCGTTGTGTGCGTTGCTGGTTACCAAGAGTCCCTGGTTGAGTCGTGCACAGTTCGGCAAAGTGGCGATTATTGCGACGGGGGTGACCTTGGGCTTCCCGCTGTTTTCTTCGATGGCCATGCAGCAGGTCCCGGCCGGGCACGGTGCCATCGTGAATGGATTATTGCCGCTGGCGACGGTCGCATTGGGTGCGTTGGTGGTGCGCTACACCCTGCGCTGGCAGTTCTGGGGAGCGGCTATTGTCGGGAGCGCTACTGCTATCGCCGTGGTCACCTGGCACAGTGGCACAGGACTGGGCAGCGGCGATGTGGCGATGGTGGGGGCCGTGCTGATTGCCGCGGTCGGATATGTTTACGGTGGGCAGCTGTCGAAAGACATCGGCGGCTGGCGCACAATTTGTTGGGCCAATGTGATCTGTTTGCCGATTTTATTGATTGTGGCGGGCATGACCGCGCCGGTGGTTACGGTGTCGTTGCCGGCATGGCTGGCAGTGGGCTATCTGGGTGTGTTTAGCATGTTTTTGGGATTTTTTGCGTGGTATCACGGGTTAGCGCTCGGCGGCATCCCACGGGTGAGCCAGGTGCAATTGGTGCAGCCTTTTCTGACTATTCTGTGGGCCTGGCCCATCGATGGAGAGCGCCCGACGGCTACCTTGCTGGGAGCGGCGGCGGTCGTGGTTGGTTGCATCTGGGTGGCCCGCAAGTATGCCACCTAGTGTTGATGGGCAGACAACGAAACGGGAGGTGCGTATCGCATACGCACCCCCCGTTTGGGGGAGTCGACTATTTGAGGGGTGGGATCATGGAGCCATGGGCGGCAATGAGGTCGTCACACAGGTTCCAGATTTGGTCCAGTGACAGCTCTGCGGCGGTATGTGGGTCGAATGCCGCGGCGTGGTAGACGTGTTCGCGTTTGCCGGTGAGGGCTGCTTCGACGGTCATGGCCTGGACATTGATGTTGGTCTGCATCATGGCTGCCAGATGTGGTGGGAGGTTGCCGATTTTGGTGGGCTGCAAGCCGCTCTTGTCGACGAGCACGGGGACTTCGACACAGCAGCCATCGGGCAGGTTGTTGATGAGGCCGCGGTTGGCAACGTTGCCGTAGACCACGCGGGGCTGCCCTGTTTCCATGCTGTGGATGATGAGCGAGCCGTATTCGTGGCTGCGGTTGACTTCGAGCGGCAGGTCGTTGGTGATGAGGTCTTCGCGCAGTTGATGCCAACCGGCGATTTGGTTTTCGCAGCGGCGGATGTACTCGTCGAGGGGGATGTTGAATTCTTCGATGAGCTCAGGTCGATCGCGCTTGATGAACCAGGGGGTGTATTCGGCGAAGTGCTCGGAGGATTCGGTGACGAAATACCCGAAGCGTTTGTAGATTTCGTAGCGTACGAGGTTCCAATCGGGAGCGCGCTTTTCGTTGAGGACCTTTTTGATGGCTGGGTAGAGGTCCTGACCGTCTTTCTCGAACTTGAGGTAGAAGGCCATGTGGTTGATGCCGGCCGCGATGTAATTGATGCCGTTGATGTCCACACCGATGTCGTCGGCGAGTTGTTCGGCGGTGCCTTGGACCGAGTGACACAAACCGACGGTCTTGATGGTGGTGGCACGGGACATCGCCCAGCAGTTCATCGCCATCGGGTTGACATAGTTGAGGAAGGTAATGTCGCCGGCGACTTCTTCCATGTCGCGGCACATATCGAGCATGACGGGGATGGTGCGCAGGCCACGCATGATACCGCCGATGCCCAAGGTGTCGGCAATGGTCTGGCGCAAGCCGTATTTTTTGGGGATGTCGAAGTCGATCAGCGTCGAGGGCTTGTAGCCGCCGACCTGAAACATGGCGATGGAGTAGTCTGCGTTTTCGAGGGCCTTTTTGCGGTCGATGGTGGTGATGATCTTGGGTTTGGCACCGAGTGCTTGAGCAACCTTGTTGGCGACGACTTCCGAGGTTTTGAGGCGCTCGGAGTCGATGTCAAAGAGCCGAATCTCGCTGTTGGCGAGTTCGGGGAACGAAAGAATGTCTCCGAGCAAGTTTTTAGCAAAAACGGTACTGCCGGCTCCTAAGAGTGTGATGATGGCCATTGGGGAACGTTCCTTTCTCGGATTACTGGACCACAGCAGGATTGTACTGTGGGTTGCGGTGTATGTGCGTGTATGCGGCGATCATCAGGAGGATGGTTTCGCCGACATTCCACCAGAAGTGGACATCGAGACGGGTTGCGGTTGTCAACCCGGGGAGGGTACAGACCCAGGTACCCGCAGTCGCAGGGCTACGCGCTAACCAGCCGTCGGTACCGAAGATACCCGGCAATCCTTGGGCGGTGATGGTCGGTTCACCGTAGGCGCGCAGGATTTCGAGGACTTCGAGATGCCGGACAAACAGGTACGTATGTTCGGCGGTGTGCGCCGTACTCCAAAACAGCATCACGTAGGCCCACGGGTTGCGCAGGCCGAGCCAATAGAGCCGGAGCATGACGAGGAGCACGCCCCAGTTCCAGAGAAAGTGTACCCATTCGGAGTTCGCCGCCGAAATCAACCCGTTTGATCCGCGGGTTGTGTACCCAATGATATGGTACTGCACCCATTGGACGAGGTGTTCGACGCCATGCCCCCCTTGGAAGGTCAGCAGTGCAACCATGAGTGCAATCAACGGACCATAGTGTGTACGGTCAGCGTGCCAGCGCACGATAATGGCGGCGCTAAACAGGATGGTCCCCGGCAGGGCGGCACGCCACATGGGTTGGCCCATCGTCAGCCCAATAAGGCCAATCAGGAGCCCCGCCAGGAGCATCCCTGCTGCGACCCACCGTTGTTGTGGGACAAGATACCCGATTACCGTGTGTGGTGCGTTCATTGGTGCGCGGTGTAAAGGGCTGTGGGTCATGGTGCGCTCCGTTCGATGACGAGGTGGCCAGCGGGGGGGAGGGTGTTAATCGTCGACAGCGCCCCGTCGGGCCAGCGTACGGTAAGGAGTGTCGGCGCATCAGCACCGAGCCCAAAATGCACCGCTGGCAGGTCACCAGAGAGATACCCTCGGGTGGTGGTAATGGTGCCCCAACGGGTGATGTCGCCACTGGTCAACCGCAGCTGTGCACCGATTGCCTGCGGATTTGCGCCTGTCTGTTGGAGCGACACCGTCAACGCAGCGCCGGCACACAGGGCATTTTGGTACACGACGCTTGGTGCTTGTAGATTGTTGACGACGATATCGAGTTGCCCATCGGCGTTGAGATCCGTCATCGCCATCCCGCGGCCGGATGCGATTGCATCGAGGTTCCACTGGGGAGCAGGGGCGTAGCGCCTGCCATCGTAGCGTAATGCTTGGTTGCGCTCGATGAGGGCATGATCGGGGAGGAACGGGAAAAGTTCTTGGGCAATCATGCCGTTGACCGCATACAGATCCAAATGACCATCATTATCGAGGTCACCGAACCGGGTTGACCAGCTCCACCCGGTGGATGTTGCGGCGACGGTACGGCTGATGTTGTGCCACCGATTGTCAGCGCCACGTTGGAGGATGGCGTTTTCCATCAGTTGCGGGTCGTCGGCTGGGTGATATTGGGTCATGCGACTGGTGACCGGGAGCCATTGGGCCAGCGTTTGGACACTGGTGTCATACGGGTTCATGTCAGCGGCCAGGAGCTCGGGTGCACCATCGCGGTCGAGATCAGCGATATCGTAGCTCATGGTGCTATGTGGTGTCGAGACGAATGGTTGTACGGGTACCCAATCAGCGCCGTGGTGGAGCCAGACCATGTCGCGGGTGTCGAAGTCATTGCCGACCACAATATCGTCGTGGCCGTCGCCATCGATGTCGAGTGCGGTAATCGAGAGGGCATTGGCGTGATCGGACAGTCGGGTCTGGGTGAACCGTCCATCGGGTGTTTGGGTATGCAGGGTGACCCCATTTGCCTGTGTATCAAAGATGCTTTGACTCCCGCCACGGGGTGCTTCGGCGTCGTACGAGCCGGTCACGAGGTCGAGCAACTGGTCGTTGTTGAAATCGTGCCATAGCATGCTGTAGGTGCGTGCGTTGCCGAACGTGGCTTGGAGCCGGCGAAATGTCGGGTTGGTCGGGGTGTTGTTGTTGAGGAGCACGCTGATCCCTGCGCCGTGGTGTGTCGCACTGATGTCGGCATGGCCGTCGCCATTGACATCGACAATCTGGACAGCCCGGGCATTCGGCAGGTCAAGCGGTTGTTCGAGAAAGCGAAAGTTCCCTGTATTCATGGCGAGTGTTGCAGCACCAGAGATATTGGCTAACACGATGTCGGGTTGACCATCGTTGTTGACATCTCCCGTGGCGACACCAGACCCATTGCTGGCAAACAGGCGGACCGGTGTAGGCACGGTCGTCGTGTGTGTCAATTGATGGGGAATGAACGTACCCGTGCATGAGGCGGTAGGTGTGTATGGGATGACCTTGCTGGTGACCGGTACGGAGATGCCCGACCAGACCTGAACGGGTGCAGCACCGCTACAGGCGTTGGTGATGATGGCAAGTAGGGGTATGAAAAGCTGCGTGCGGTTCATGGTGGTGGTCTTTTTTTGGTTTGGGTACAAAACTGGCGGTCGGGTTGTACCCCGACCGCCAGT
>JBFYTT010000025.1:0-4507 GCA_041300425.1 Roseiflexaceae bacterium | reverse complement strand
TGCATCGGCGCGACGTTGCATGTCGGCATCCGACACTTTCGCTCGCTGTCGGTCGACTTCGATGCGCTTATGCGCGAGGATCTGCTGCAAAATCGTCGCAGTCATACTGCCTCCGTGCATGGGGGGGTGAATCAACATGCCGTCAAAAAAGCGAAACACTGTCTTCAGCATCCCGACACGTGCAGCGGTCCAGCAGTCGATGGTGCTGACCGAAGTGGGCCACGTTCGGCGCCAATCTGGTTGGCGACCGATGCGAGCAGGGGTATCGTGGGAAAGCTCGTACGCGCACCCGCGGTACACGAGTACAACGGGTGCATCACCACCACTGCCGACACAAGACGGACAAGCACATGTATGGGTATGGCGGCTCCAAACCGCAGCAATGACTACCCGATATGCATTGTCTTTGGCCAGAATCCAATCCAGCGTACTGGTCTGCCGCATGTGCTGATCGCACCTCGTGCACTGCAATCTCCGACAATTCACGATAACCGGTGCCACAAAGGGTATGCGATGCAAGTTGGGTTTCGTGATTTACCGTGAAACATGCTTCATGGGGAAATACGCAGTGCGTGCGTTGGATTATTCGCTGTAGCGCTCTTCGAGCCACGGATCGGCATGGTTGTTGTAGCCGTAGCGTTCCCAGAACCCGAGGCGATCCTCGCGCATGAACTCGAGACCACGGAGCCATTTGGCACTCTTCCAGAAGTATTTCTTGGGGGTGAGCAACCGGAGGGGATAGCCGTGATCGGGCGTGAGTTCCTCGTCTTCGTATTTGTAGGCGAGCAATGCATCATCGAGTTGCAAAAACTCGAGCGGCACATTGGCGGTAAATCCAAATTCGCAGTGGGCCATCACATGCGTCACACCGGGCTGGAGGGGCGGCAACAGGTCGAGGAAATCACGAAAACGTACCCCACGCCAGCGTGTGTCGAGTTTGCTCCAGCGTGTCACACAGTGGATGTCGGTAACGACCTCGACCGTTGGCAATGCACGGAACTCGTCATAACTGAATGTTTTGGGGGATTCGATTGCTCCCCAGATACGCAAATCCCAGGTTTCGGGCAGGTTCTGGTAGTTAGGGACATCGCCGTAATGCAACACGGGGAACTTCTCGGTCAAGTGCTGCCCTGGGGGAACGCGGTCTGCGACATCTTGCGGGGTATGATTGGCCTTGCGGCGAAATGCGTTCAGCATACAGCTCCTTTTCACTCGTACTCGTAGTATACCAACTCACACGGCATTACCAACGGGGATGCGCGTTGCGTATGGGCTCCCATCCCGAGATTTCGGTCGGCAGGGTGTCGCCCGATTTGCCCCAGGCACGGATGGTCAACGCAATAGGCGGACTGAATGACCGAGTTATATGCGCAGACGCAGGCGGTAAATGCGCAATGATGTCACTCACCGATTGAAGTATTTTGTGACGGGGGATCGATCTCGTCGCCCATTGCTCATCGAGTTCTTGGAGGCGGCGCAAGGCAATCTTGTACGAATCTTCATCGGCGGTCTGGCGCAGTCGCTGTATCAACGCACGTACCAGACCGCTGCATTGTTCGAGCTCTTGGATATACGACAGATGTGTCCGTGCAAGCTGCCCTTGCAGATGCTGGAGCGCATTGTTGAGCCGGTCGTACCGTTGGATGAGCCTATAGAGTTCGCTCTGTAACGGGAACGTCAAATCACTCGCGGTATGAAATGCAGCGTCGAATGCATTCACCTCGTGGCGCATACTCAGCACTCCACGCTCGATGTCCTGCGGCACTGCAAGGGGAAACAACACCATGAACTGTTCGACCAGATTCATCTGACACTGTAGCATCGACCGTGCCCGTTCGCCACGTTCACTGACAAGCAGCGCGAGATCTGGGGTCTTCATGCGCACATCGGGGGTAACGAGGCTGGTGAGTATTCGTGCCGAATGGAAGCATGCAAGCCCGTCGAAAGGGGTGGCATCGGCGGCTTTTCGTGCTGTTGTGTAGCCTGCTTCGATAGTTGCAGGTTCGGTGCGACCATCACGTGCGCTCTCCGTTTGTTGAGATCTCCAGAGGCGGATGAGATCTTCACAATCGGCGAACTCTTGGCGTGCCAGCAGTTCGATTTGTGTCATGTCTCGGTTGCGTTGGATCAACACGGCAAACATGGTCTGTGCGCGTTCGTGGGCGCGTTCGGCGGTGTGTATTGCCAATGCAATATCGTGGTGCCGCTCGGGATGCGTCGTATTCAACGTTTGGGCATACGCGGTGCAGACAAGTGCGGTTCCCACGTGATACTGGGCTTCACTGCCGGTATGGGTGAGTTCTGCGATAGGCGCAATCCCGATGCGCATCAATGATTGAAAAGCCTGGTAGGCGTTGTCTTGCAGTGTGCTGAATTGACTATTTTGTTGGTCGAGTCGGGCAATGCGCTCGCTGTGACGTTGTTGCAACGCAGGGAGGCTCCCGCCCCGTTCTACTGCAGTCGCACGGAGCGATTCTGCCTGCGTGATATGTTCGCGGGCAGTAGCAGGGTCTGCTGCGATGAGTGCAGCAAGCGCCGCATCGATACTGCGCGAAGCCTCGACAAACAACGTGCGACTTTCGGTCACATCGAATCCTTGCACCGCGGCTTTTTCGGTGGCAACCCGACCCGATGCGATACCGTCGCGGATATCAACCAATTGCGACAATAACCCCGAAAAGGTTGCGTACATTGCCCGTGCACGCGTGGTTTCGGGCTCGATATCGTCGTAGCGATGCGATGCGAGGGCCGCCTGTGCCTGTGCAAGATGGTTGTCAGCGGGGGCAAGCATGGTGTGCACCATGATGCCGAGCGCATTGAGGCGATGGGCGAGCGCCAAATGTGCTGTGCGGGCTTCGTCGATATGTGCAGTACGTTCGTTGATACGCGCTTCAATGCCGGTACGTAATTGAATGCCGCGTTGCAGCGCCTCTTCGATGGGTGGGATGAGCGGAGTAATGTCATCAATGACGGCCAGGACTGCGCGGTAGGATGCCTCGTCAGGCGTTTTGGGTAAGGTCCGCAATGTTGCGTCGAGACGCTGGCTACAGGCCGTATACTGCGTTTCGGCTTCGTGCAACACCGTGGCGATACTGCGCGCATCGTTGTCGCTCAAGCGCACCCGGTCATACCCCGCCCGCTCGCGCTCATTGTTGAGGAGCTGCGCGGTGTAGTTCAAGCGACTTTTGATGCGCCGCAAGGCAACATCTGCCTCGCCCTGCGCCGCGCGTATGCCCTTGTCGATACGCATCTGGCGCCGCATCTTGATGAACAGCACACTCGCCAGGATCAGCACGATGGTCCCAATGGTGACCACAATAATCTGTTGGAGCAACAACGGGGTAATTGCGTCGGTTAGTGCATTGATATCCATGGCGGTGACTCATTCCTTATGCGGGACTGTCGTTTTTAGAGGTCGACGCCGAGTACCCCAGCAACGCTGAAGATGTCTTTGTCGCCGCGGCCCGATAAATTCACCAAAATCACCTGGTCTGGAGTCATCGTGGGGGCAATCCGCACGGCATCAGCAATGGCATGGGCACTCTCGAGCGCTGGGATAATGCCCTCGAGTTTGCTCAACAGTTGGAACCCCTCGAGTGCCTGCTCATCGTCGATCGACACATACGACACCCGCCCCTCGTCATGCAACATCGCATGCTCGGGGCCAATTGCCGCATAATCGAGCCCGGCCGAGATACTATGCGTCGACGAAATCTGGCCGTCGCTGTTCTGCAATATGTACGTATAACTGCCCTGCAATACGCCGCGACTGCCACCCTCGAAGCGGGCCGCGTGATTGCCGAGGGTAATCGAGCGCCCGCCTGCCTCGACACCGCGCATTTTGATGGTGCTGTGCTCGAGGAAGGGGTGAAACATCCCGATTGAGTTCGACCCACCGCCCACACAGGCAATAATGAGGTCGGGCAAGCGGCCGGCTGCCGTGCGGATCTGACCGTAGGCTTCGCATCCGATAATCGATTGGAAGTCGCGCACAATAGTCGGGTACGGATGCGGTCCCAATGCCGAACCGAGCAGGTAATACGAATCCGGGTTCGACACCCAGTCGCGCATCGCCTCGTTGATGGCATCTTTGAGGGTGCGCGACCCCGAGGTCACGCCGCGTACATCGGCGCCCATCAAGCGCATCCGGAAGACATTCGGCTTTTGGCGCTCGATGTCGTCCACGCCCATGTACACCACACACTCCATGCCCAACAGCGCACATACCGCCGCAGTGGCCACCCCGTGCTGGCCGGCGCCCGTTTCGGCGATGATGCGGGTCTTCCCCATGCGCTTGGCCAGCAACCCCTGACCGAGTGCGTTATTGATTTTGTGGGCACCGGTGTGCGCCAAATCCTCGCGCTTGAGGTAAATCTGGGCACCGCCGCAGTGGGCGGTCAACCGCTTGGCATGTGTCAAGGCCGTCGGGCGGCCGATGAACGACGCCTGCAGACCGGCAAGCTCTGCCCAAAACGCTGCGTCGTCTTTGATGGCGGCATATGCCTCA
>JBFYTT010000398.1:0-4431 GCA_041300425.1 Roseiflexaceae bacterium | reverse complement strand
AACAGATCCTCTAACCCCGTCGGGCAGACCAACACCAAGCGGGCGATGACATCGGGGTGATTGGCCGCAGCGATGCACGCAAACGCACTACTCAACGACACGGCGTACAGACACGCCACACCACCGAGTTCGCGCGCCACATCGGCCAATAGATCCGCATATATCTGCGCACTATAGAGCATGTCCGGGCGGTCTGAATCGCCGTACCCCAACAAATCGATTGCCACTACCCGATAGTCGCGTTGCAAGTCGGCAAACGGTTTGCGCATTTCGAAGCAATTCGCTGCGGCATTGATGCTATGGACCAACAGGATGGTCGGCCCACTGCCTGCTTCGTGCAGGGCAATCTGATGACCACGCCAGGTGATGTAACGGACCGAGACGCCTAAAAGAGCGAGTGGTGTGTGCATTTCGTTTGTTTCTTTCTTTTCAAATCGTTTCAGCGCGTACGTGTGTCTGCATCCACTGTAGCGCATCTGCACGAGTCTCGTACACACCATCCAGCTGGGCATCGTAGGCAATCCGCAACAGTTCCTTGACCCGTGGCCCTGCAGCAATCCCCAACGCCAGCACATCGTTGCCGTTGAGCAACGGTGCAACTGGCTGCTGGATTGTCCCTAACGCTGCCGCGAGTGCCATGAACGGCGCTCCGGGTTCTTTGAAGGGCAATGGCGGTCGTCCCGAACTATCCGCAGCCACCAAACGTGCCCACAGGTCCATGTCGGCGGGCGCCAACCGATGCGCGAGGCGGCGTACAAAGCGTGGGCTGGCGGGGCCGTCGTTGGCAGCCATGTGTTCGCGTACCAACGCGCATACCGGTGCGATGTATTTGTCGGGGGCACCAATCAGCCGCAAAAAATCAACGGTGAAGGGCACACCAGCTGCTGCATGCGTCGGGCAGTGGATGCGGCCGTTTTCGACATAACTCGTCGTCGGTTTGCCCAAATCGTGGCAGATCGCCGCCAACGAGAGGATCAACACCTTCTCGCTGTCCAAATCGCCGCGGCGGGTAACCGCGCCTTCGCAGACATACAACGTGTGGATCCACGCATCCCCCTCGGGATGATGGACGAAGTCCTGCGCACAGCCCATCAGCGCGGCCAGCATCGGGTAGTGCCGCAGCCAGCCGGTTGCATACAACACCATCAACCCCGCCCACGGATGCGGTGCCAATGCAAACAGCCGCCACTCGTGCCATATGCGCTCGATGGGGATTTGGGTGATGCGGTCCGCCACTGCCAGTGCGTGTGCCAAGGTCTCGGGTGCGACCCGGAAGTTGAGTTGCCCCGCAAAGCGCATCAACCGCAACACCCGCAACGGATCATCGGCAAACGCTGTGCCGATATGGCGCAACACCCCATGCCGCAAATCTGCAAGCCCACCATACGGGTCAACCAGCGTCCCATCGGGCAGAATCGCCAGTGCATTGATGGTCAAATCACGCCCTGCAGCAGCCGTCTGCACATCTGCGTCGGTCGCCACCGTGATGTCCACCATATGCGCGGCAGTCCGGATGCGAATCACCTGCCGGTCGCTCCCGACCGACCCGCGTGGCACCATGTCGACATAGCACTGCTCGAGGTCGGCTAGCGCTGGTGCAACCACCTCGATGTCAATATCGACGACCGGCCGGCCGAGCACTAGATCACGCACCGCCCCGCCCACGATGCGCCACTGCCAGCCTGACTGGCGCACAGGGGCCAGCACCGGTTCGATTGCTTTGAGCAACTGTGCGATCTGCTGTGTGTGCGGAGCTTCGTTCATGGTGTGGCTCTCATCTGTGTCACCGTATTCTCTTTGTATAATACGTGAGTGTAGGATTTGTATGAGGAGTATTCCATGAGCGCTGGTATTACGATGTACAGCACCACCTGGTGTTCAGATTGCAAATTGGCCAAGCGGGTTTTCAAAGAACTCAACGTGACGTATACCGAGATTGACATCGAACAAAACGAAGCAGCTCGGGCCGAAGTCGTCCGCATCAACAACGGCGGCCAGTCGGTTCCGACCATCATCTTCCCCGACGGGTCCATCTTGGTCGAGCCATCCGCCGCTGTCCTCAAGGCCAAAATCGCCAGCATGTAGTCGCTGACGCAACACCCCCCGCTGCAGCTGCAGCGGGGGGTGTTGGTTTTAGAGGACCGGCAAGACCTCGATGATTTGGTCGTGACCAGGTCCAATCGACACCATCGACACCTCGGCGCCGACCAGTTGGGCCACGCGCTCGACATAGGCGCGGGCGTTGACCGGCAAATCCTGCCAGCGGCGCACGCCGTCGGTCGGTGTTAACCAGCCCGGCAACGTCTCGTAGATGGGTTCGACCCGATCATACATGTCCGCATACGTCGGTGGATGATCAATGATGTGCCCATCGAGGCGGTAACCGACGCAGATCTTGATTTCTGACAACTCGTCCAACACATCCAATTTGGTCAACGCCAGGCGATCGATGCCGTTGAGTTGGGCTGCATACCGTGATGCAACAGCGTCGAACCAGCCGACGCGGCGTAGGCGACCGGTGGTGGTACCCACCTCGGCCCACGGCTTGCCCATTTGGCGCAGTGCGTCTGCGGTCGCACCTTCGACCTCACTGGGGAACGGACCAGAGCCCACTCGACTAGTGAACGCCTTGTAGACGCCCATCACGTGATCGAGTGCACGCGGTGCAATGCCCGCGCCTTGGCAGGCGCCGGCGATCCCCGGCATCGACGATGTCACAAACGGGTAGGTTCCATGGTCGATGTCCAACATGACCCCCTGGGCACCCTCGAGCAACATGGGCGTTTTGGCGGCCAGGGCGGCCTGTACCACGCCATAGATGTCGCCGATATACGGCGCGAGCCGTTGCCCATAGGCGGCGTATTCGGCCACCAATGCGTCCAAGTCATAGGTCGGGGCATTATAGAAATCCGCAAAGAGTTTGTTTTTGGTGGCCACAATCGGTGTCAAAACGCGCCGCAACACGACCGCGTCACAGAGATCACCGACACGCACACCCGCGCGGGCTGTTTTGTCGGCATAGGCCGGGCCAATGCCACGCCCGGTGGTGCCGATTTTGGCATCGCCGCGCAACAGCTCGTCGAGGCGATCCTGCTCGACATGGTATGGCATGACGACATGGGCGCGATCACTGATGCGCAGGTTTTCGACCACAATGCCGCGGGCAATCAACCCGTCGAGCTCGCCGATAAAGTGCTTTGGGTTGACAACCGTCCCGTTGCCGACGATGTTCATGGTATCGGGTTCGAAAATCCCCGCCGGCACCAAGTTGAGCTTGAACGTGCCATGCCGGTTGACCACGGTGTGGCCGGCGTTATTGCCACCGCCATAGCGGACGACGGTCGCTGCGCGTGCCGCCAAAATATCGATGATATGGCCTTTGCCCTCGTCGCCCCATTGAGCGCCGACTACTGCTACCACTGCCATGGGTCAATCCTTCCGTCTGTACGGGGTGCGGGGACGCCGTTCCACAAAAATACATGGCCGCAACAACTCAGCGTCCGCGTCATGTACTGCTATTATAGTGGAACTGCGAAAGAGGACATATGGAATTATCTACACTCACGATCATCGTCCAGCTCATTTTCCTCGAAGGCATCTTGTCAATCGACAATGCGGCAGTGCTTGGTGCAATGGTCAACCATTTGCCCAACGACAAACCCATCCCCTGGCCCCGCCGACTGGCGTACCTTCATACCTGGGGTGATCGCGTGTTGGGCAATCAGCGTGATGCAGCACTCAAAGTCGGCCTGCTCGGCGCGTACGTTGGGCGTGGCGCGATGCTTGTCTTGGCCGGCTGGATTATTCAGTTCCCCTGGTTGCGGGTGCTCGGCGCAGCCTATCTCATCTATCTGGCGATTCGCCATTTCGGCGAAGCGTTCGACCGCAGCGGCGAAGACGGTCACGCAGGCACCAATCGTCTCAACAGCAGCGGGTTTTGGGGCACGGTCTTGGCCCTCGAACTCGCCGACCTGGCCTTTTCGATCGACAACGTCATCGCCGCGGTTGCTCTGTCGAGTGAACTCTGGGTGGTCATGCTGGGCGTTGCTATCGGTATTTTGGTGATGCGCTTTGCAGCACAGATTTTCAGCAAGCTCATAGCCTGGGAGCCGGCGGTGCAGACCGCCGCGTTCCTGTTGTTGCTGACGATTGGGACCGAGTTGATGCTGCACGAATACGCCCACATTACATTTACCGAGTTCCAGCAGTTCGGCATTTCGCTGGGGGTCATGGTCGGCACGATAGTAATCGCCCGCTCGCCGCTCAAACGCGTGGTGGTAACCCTATTGTGGCCGGTGCGCTGGCTGTTCTACGCCATCACCATGCTGCTCGACCGGATCGTCGAACTGTTCAAAACCCCGTTCGTCCGCACCAAGTAGCAGCACAACGAGAACCGCGGGGGGGGGGGGGGGGGCCCCCCCCGGCGTGTGT
>JBFYTT010000322.1:0-2784 GCA_041300425.1 Roseiflexaceae bacterium | reverse complement strand
TAGACCGCAATCTGCGTACCCCGCTCAGTGCGGCGGTGTTGGTCGACGGGGCTGCATCACACACGTGGCTCGTGTGTGATACCCATGTAGCACCGACACGCCAACAGGCGCTCCAGGAACTAGGTGCCACCCTTATCACACAGCCACTCACCACCGAATCAGCGTTCGCCATGCAGCCGTTGCTACATACATTGGCTACCCGCGGCGTACGCACCCTGATGCTCGAGGGCGGGAGCCGCCTGATCGCCAGCATGCTCCGTGCCCGGTGTGTCGATCGGGTCGCCATCACCATTGCCCCCAAACTGCTCGGGCAGGGGATTCCCGCGATTGCCGACCTCGGGATTACGACCATGGGCAACGCCGTCTGCCTGGACGAGCCCCGTGTATCCCAATGTGGTGATGATATCTGGCTCGAAGCGACGGTGCGCTATGCATGACTCCAAAGCCATCTGGATGCTCGCCCCGCGGAGCATCACCCTCATACCCGAGGAACTCGACGCGCTCGCGCCGGATGCGGTCGCGGTGCAGACCGCGTATTCTGCGATTAGTCAGGGTACCGAACTGCTCGTCTACCGCGGCCACGTCGATGCCGCCCTGGCCCTCGATTTGCCCACATTGGCGGGCAGTTTCGCCTTCCCCATCAAATACGGCTACGCCCTGGTGGGTCGGATTGCGACGCACGGGTCTGCGGTGACCAGTCACCAGGTTGGGGATCGGGTCTTTGTGTTGCATCCGCATCAGACGTATGTCCATGTCCCTGCTGCCAGCGCACAGCGCATCCCCGACGATGTCGACACGCAGGCGGCGCTCTTTGCTGCAAATATGGAAACCGCGATTACCATTGTGCACGACCTGCGCCCGGCACTCGGTGAAGTCGTCGTCGTGATGGGCCTGGGGATTGTCGGGCTGCTGGTGAGCTGGGTATTGTCGCGGATGCAGGGAATATCGGTCATCGCCGTGGATCCCCTCGCCTGGCGCCAAACGGTGGCACAGCAGCTCGGGATTGCCTGTGTCGTTCATCCCAATCAGGTAGCGCACCAGGTGGATCAAATAACCCGGCAGCGTGGTGCCGACGCCGTCGTCGAAGTCAGTGGCAATCCAGCGGCGCTCGATACTGCTATCACCCTGCTAGCCATGGAGGGGCGCGTCATTGTGGCGTCGTGGTATGGCACCAAAGATGTCGCGCTCCAGTTAGGGACGCATTTTCATCGCAAACGCATCCAGTTGCGGGCATCGCAGGTGGGGCGCTTGTCTCCTGATTTGGTGCCACGCTGGGATTATGCGCGGCGCATGCAGACCGTCTGGCAATTGTTGCGCGATCTGCCCTATCAGGTACTCATTAGCCATACCGTTGCTTTTGCGGATGCGGCGTCTGCCTATGCCATGATCGATGCAGGGCAACCGGGTGTGGTCCAAGTCGTGTTGCACTACGAGTGTTGAGGAGGGTTTATGTACGAAGTCGGAGTCGTTGCCCATTTCGAAGCCGCTCATCGGCTTGTCGGTGATTTTGGTCCGGCACAACGCATGCACGGGCATACCTATCGGGTCGAGCTGTCGGTGCGTGGCCCCTATCTCGCAGCTGATGGCACGCTCGTAGACATCGGTGTCGTGCAGACGGCACTGCGAACCATTGTCGGATCGTTTCACTACCAAAATCTCGACGATTTGGCACCGTTCCAGGGCACAAACAGTACCGCCGAAGTGGTCGCCAGGGTCATCTGCGACACGGTCATGGCCGAACTGCACCAGCGTGGTCTCGCGACCATCCGTGTCGCCGTGTGGGAGTCTGGTGATGCATGGGCAGCGGTCCAACGCGAGTTTGCCGCATGAAGGTAGCGATGATTACCGTCGGCAATCCAGAGCGGCGCACCGGCGGGTATTTGTACCACAAACAGGTCTATGCCATCTTGGCGCGGATGGGGTTGTGCATCGACGAAATTGTCGTCTCGGATGCCGATGAGGCAGCCCAACAGCAGGCCACAATCCCTGCCGATATCACCGCATACGATGTCATCATGGTCGACATGCTGGCGCGCATCGCGGTCGCGCCGTACGTGGCGCAGTGGCAATCACAGACCACCATCGTCGCCATGGTCCATGAGTTGCCGTCACTCGCAGGTGTCAGCGTCACCACCCCCGAGCAGATACTGCTCGATGCAGCCCATCGCTGTATCGTGGTCAGCGAAGCAGGAGCGGCCGCATTGGTGGCCCGCGGGGTATCTGCCAGCCGCCTCGTGCTGGCCAAACCCGGCTGTGATCGCCTTGGTGCACCCGCATTGCAACGCGCCGTCGCCAATCCTGCCGTGCTGTGTGTGGCACAGTGGATCCCCCGCAAAGGCATCGATGCGTTGCTCCGGGCGTGGGCCATGGTAGGGGCGCGCCACGTGCCGCTTGCGTTTTATGGCGAAGTCAACGCAGATCCCCGCTATGCAGCCGGCTGTCGCCAACAGGTATTGGAGCTCCAGCAGGCGGGGTATGCAATCAGCGTGCGGGGGAGTGTGAGCAATCGGGCACTCCGTGCAGGGTACGCAGCGGCGCGCGTGTTTGTCTTGCCGTCGCGCTTCGAAGGATATGGAATGGCACATGCCGAGGCAGTCTGGGCAGGCATCCCCGTGGTTGGCTACGCCATCCCATCGGTACAACGGATTGTCGCCGCTGCAGGTGCCCTCGTCCCCATCGACGACGAAGCAGCACTCGCCCAGGCGTTGGCCCCGTATTGCAGCGATGCGACACACGGACGAACGCTCCACGACGCCATTGCACACGCGCGTGCAGAATTGCCGC
>JBFYTT010000311.1:0-3880 GCA_041300425.1 Roseiflexaceae bacterium | reverse complement strand
GGGTTTGCCGGTCACCGCAGGATCACCCCAGATCCCCAAGATATCATCCTGCATCTGGAACGAAATCCCCAAGTGCAGCCCGAATTCGCCCAGTGCGAGCGCATCGGCATCCGACGCATTGGCGGCCAACGCCCCCAGCTCGCAGCAGGCAGCCAGCAAGACCGCAGTCTTGCGGGTCACCATCGCCACGTATTCGTCCTCGGTGACGGTCTGCTTGCCCTCGAAGCTGATATCGAGATATTGGCCCTCACAAATTGCGAGGATCGTACGGTCGAAGCGCGCCAGTATTTCGAGCACTTGCTCGGCACCGAGCCCAGTCTGGCGCAGTCGTTGGATGGCCAAATGTGCCACCACAAACATCCCATCACCAGCATTGATCCCCTGTGCCAGACCCCATATGGTCCATAACGTGGTGCGGCCACGGCGCAAATCACTATTGTCTTGGATATCGTCGTGGATCAACGAAAAATCATGGATGAGCTGGATCCCCGCCGCCAACGGCAGTGCGGTTGCCTGTGTACCGCCCATCATGGCGCAACACAACATCGTGATGATGGGCCGCAGTAATTTACCGGGGTCCGCGTACTCGACCTCGAGCGCCCGGTTCCGCCAGCCGAGGTGATACTCCTGCATCGCATAAAATTCTCGCACTGCTGCGGCGTGTGCCGGGTAGGCAGCCTGCATTTCGGCGCGGATTTGCGTACGGATATCATGAGTCATGCGGCTCTCCCTGTGCGTCCTATTGACTGACGCTTGTCTCGTGTGTGAATGTGTCTATTATGACCGATGTGCGCCGCTCTCACAACTCAGCGACATAAAGGGGCATGCGCGGTCCGTTTTGCTACGGATACGGGTCGAATCTGTTTATCGAGAAGCACTGCAAAATGGCTATCAGGAAAAGATGAAAATATTCTCATCCCTGTAATTAGCTTGTCATCCACTCACGTTGTAGAGTATGCAACTGGGTAGTACACTACTGCTAGTACGATAGATTGTCCTAAGAGGAGCAGATATGGCGCCGAACCTCAGATTCCGCTTTAGTCCGGCCAAAGACGGCTTGGTTAAAGTGCTCGGGCCACTCGAAACAGACATCATGCAGGTTATCTGGCATGACGATTGTGGCACAGTCAAAAAGGTCCATCGCGCCCTCGCCCAAAATCGCGAAATCGCATATACCACCGTCATGACGACGATGAGCCGCCTCGCCGAAAAGGGCGTCCTCAAGCGCCAACGCGATGGCCTCGCCTATACATATACCCCTACACTGACCGAAGACGATTTCGTCACCATGGTCGTCCAACAAGTCCTTGACGGCTTGTTGACCGACTACAGCGAAACCGCCGTCGACTACATGATCGACTTCTTGATCCGCAACAACCCCAACGAACTCGAACGCCTGCGCGGTGTCATCAGCAAAACCGCAGTCGCCTAAAAATCAACCCCACTCGGGCGTTGCCCGAGTGGGGTCTTTTTGTGCCTTTTTTCGGCTAGACCACCGTACCCCACAAATCATACTCCGTGGTCGTGGTGATTTTGACGGTACGGATCGTCCCCACATCACCTTTGCCCCATGCAAAGACCTGACCATCGACCTCGGGCGCATCGCGGAACGACCGACCGACCAACAAAGGTCGACCTTGATCATCCGACCCTGTGCCTTCGATGAGCATATCGACGGTTTTGCCACGCCATGCCTGTTGTCGTTGGGTCGATATCTCTTGCTGGAGCTGCATCACTTTGTGCCAGCGTCGTTCGATCTGCTTCTGCGGTACCTTGGCCTCGAGCGTCGTGGCATGCGTACCCGGCTCGTCGCTATAGCGGAACACACCGACGCGGTCGAGTGTCATCTCGCTCAAAAACTCGGTCAGACTGAGGAACTCGTCTTTTGTCTCGCCGGGGAACCCGACGATGAAGGTCGATCGAATGGCAATCTCGGGCATGGCATCGCGCAAATCGCGGATGATCCCCTTGGTCCGCTCGATATCGGGTGGGCGACGCATCCGCCGCAACGTGGCTGGGTCGGCGTGCTGCAACGGCATATCGAGGTATTTGACGATTTGTGGGTGCGCCTTCATCACCGCGATCAGGCGTGCCGTGATCCCGTGTGGATAGGCATACATCAAGCGGATCCACCGTCCCTCGGGGACGACGGTGCACAACTGCTCGAGCAGCTCGGCCAACCCGTCCTTCATCCCCAAATCACGACCGTAGTCTGTCAAGTGCTGCGCCACCAAGATAATCTCTTGGACACCGCGTTCCATCAACTGCTTGGCCTCGGCCAATATCGCCTCGGGCTTCTTGGATCGCATATCACCCTTGAACGACGGAATCGTGCAGAAGGCACAGCGTAGATTGCAGCCGTCCGAAATTTTGAGGTAGGCCGATGGTCCGGTCACACTGCGCTGGATCTGCGATGTGCGCCAGTCGGCGTATTCGCCGGGCACTTTGAGGTCGATGGCGGTCGGATCGACCGGCTTGAGGTCTATCAGATTGCCGATAGCAAACGTGTTCTTGGCGGGGGCTGTTTTGGGTTGCTCGCCGATGACCTCGCCGATACGCATCCACTCGCGGGTGCCCAAGATGGCATCGACACCAGCGACGGCTTTGACCAGGTCGCCGTGGCTTTCGGCCATACAACCGGCAGCGATTAACTTTTGGCCGGCGTGCTTTTTCGCACCCATTTCGTGTAGGACGGCAATGGTCTCGTCGCGGGCCGACGCAATGAAACTGCAGGTATTGACAATGACCACATCGGCCTGCTCGGATTCGGCGACGGTCGTGTGCCCCTGTGCCTGTAGGATCCCCGTCATCCCCTCGCTGTCGACGGAATTCTTGGGGCAGCCGAGGGTAATCAGATGTATCTTCATGAGTGGTTCCTACTAGCGCGCATCAGTACGTGCACATCACCGGTAATTATTGAACTGCAATGCAACAGGGAACTCGTCGGCTGCCTCGCGCAGTGCGCTGATGACCAGCTGCAAATCGTCGCGGCTCTTGCTGCCGACCCGAATAGACTCGCCTTGGATACGACCCTGCACTTTGGGGAACTTGTCCTTCAAAAAGCGCTGGATTTTTTTGGCGACGTCGTCGGCCAAGCCCTTTTGCAGGGTGATGACCTGTTTGACCCGCCCACCGGCGACGTCCTGGACGTCGTTCATTTTGAAGACCTTGATCGACAAATTGCGCCGCAATGCCTTGCTCAGCAAAATATCGCGGATAGCCGTCATATGCATCTCGGTTTCGGTGGTGATGATGAGTTCTTTGTCAGACAACTCGATATCGGTTTTGGTGTCCTTGAGGTCGTATCGGGTCTGGACTTCGCGCTTGGTCTGGTCGACTGCATTGACCATTTCTTGGCTGTCGTACTCTGACACAATGTCGAAACTGCTTTCGGCTGGCATCTACTGCTCCTTCTACACACCAACGCGGGGAACGTGCGTCCCCGCGTACTCCGCCTATTTACTCATGGACGATGACGCGTCACCTTAGGGTGGTGGCCAACTGAACGACACAACGTCGCCGGGCGTGTTGCTCAGGCGTTGTTCGACGCCATTAATATCGACCGTCACCACATATGCGTTGCCAGCGCGGATCCACACGTTGCGTTGTGCGGTGTAGCGCAACGATTCACCCGGTTTGAGGACTTTTTGGAAGACAGATTTGTTGTCGATTTTGACATTCAACCACGAACCGGGGTTTTTGCCAGCGTCGACCTTGATGACCATGACGATCGGTGCCTCGGGCGTGGGTGTAGCCGCAGCTGCCGCATCGGGAGTTGCTGTTGCGCCAGGGTTGTTGGGCACCGCGGTCGGCTGGGCGGGTGCCGCGGTGGGCTCGGGCATCGCCGTCGGCGCAATCACGGCGATGGTCGGCGTTGCAT
>JBFYTT010000299.1:0-2883 GCA_041300425.1 Roseiflexaceae bacterium | reverse complement strand
GGGTTTGGAGCGTCGCGTCCCACGCTTCGAGGTCGATGTCGGGTGGTGGCGTGGCCGGCCGCACGTAGCGGTACCCGGGCATGCGGATGCCCGCCATATCACCCACAAACGCTACCTTGGTGGCCTCGTGGATGTAGATGAGGTGATGAATGGCGTGCCCAGGTGCGGCGATGACCGTGAAATGTTGGTCGCCGATGCGTAGTGGTTCGCCGCCGTTGAGAGTGACGATGCGTGCGGCGGGGATGGCCAAGAACTCGCCCCACAGCACGTCCATCTGATCGCCGTAAATACGGGTGGCACTGGTGATGAGCTTGGTTGGGTCGACCAGGTGCGTCAGCGCGCGCTCGTGCACATACAGGGTCATGTGCGGGTAGCGGTCGAGCAAGGTCCCGGCGGCACCACCGTGGTCGAGGTGGATATGGGTCAGCACGATGGCGCCGATGTCGTCGAACGTCAACCCATGCACCGCCAGTGCCTCGGCTAATGCCGGCAGCACGACGGTAGGACCGGGATCGATGAGGATGTTGACGGTGCCACGGACCAGGTAGCAGCAGATAATCTCGGCGCGACCGAGATGCATGGTATCGAGCGGGATAATCGTCGGGGGCAATGCGTGCATGGATGCGCTCCATACTCCGCACGTCGATCGACGTGCGGAGTAGTGTTGGATTAGATGCTGACGGTGGCCTCGTTGATGGCATTCCAGACGCGTTCTGGCCGCATCGGGATGTCGATGGCCGTAATGCCCAGGTGTGACAGCGCGTCGATGACGGCGTTGGCAGTGGCTGGGGTCGAGCCGACGGTGGCGGCTTCGCCGATGCCCTTAACGCCGAGTGGATTGAGCGTGGTGGCTGTTTCGGTTTTGTCCAACGTAAACGTCGGGAAGTTATCGGCCCGCGGCAGCGCATAGTCCATCAACGATCCGCTGAGGATTTGGCCGTTGTCGCTGTAGACGACTTCTTCGTACAGGCCTGCCCGATGCCCTGCGCCAATCCACCGTGGACCTGCCCAGCCACCAGTGTGGGACTGATGCGTGGGCCGCAGTCGTCGACGCTGTAGTATTGGACCACGCGCGTCTCGCCCGTCTCGGGGGTGACTTCGACCACACACAGATGCGCCCCAAATGGGTAGAGCAATGCGTTGTCTTTGGCGCGGAAGAACTCGGTCGCCTCGAGCCCCGAGGTCGTCTCGCCCGGCAGCTTGTCGCTGTAGGCGCGCTTGGCAATCTCGGTCAGGGTCACGCCACTGTCGGGTGCGCCTTTGACCTGGTAGCGCCCTTCGTGATAGACGATGTCGCTCGGCGATGCTTCGAGCATATGGGCGGCCACGCGGATGGCCTTTTCGCGGATGACCTCGATAGCTTGTACCAATGCACCGCCACCCATGGCCAAACTCCGGCTGCCCATGGTGCCATGCCCCATCGGCGTGGTCGCCGTGTCGCCCGATTTGACAATGACGTTGTCGAAGTCCGCACCGAGCTGGTCCGACACAATCTGCGCAAACGTCGTGTACAAGCCCTGGCCGTGGGGCGAAGTGCCGGTGTAGACCGTGACGGTGCCGGTTGGGTCGACCCGCACAGTGGCGCTTTCGAACGGTCCAAAGCCACACATCTCGACATATACCGCAAACCCAAGCCCGAGCAACGACGTCGCTTTGCCCGCTGCAAAATCTGCTCGGCGTTGTGCTTGTTGGGCCAGGAGGCCCTGGTAGTTGCTGACTTCGATCAGCTTGGTCAGTGATTTGTCGTATTCGCCGGTGTCGTAGAGCGGACCAGTAGGAGTTTTGTAGGGGAATGCCGTCGGTGGGATGAAATTCGCCCGGCGCACTGCCGCTGGATCCATCCCCAGTTCGTCGGCGATGGCGTCCATCATGCGTTCGATGTAATACGCTGCCTCGGGGCGGCCAGCGCCACGGTAGGCTGCCACGGGTGTGGTGTTGGTATAGACCGCCTGCACCGTGCCGTCGATGACGGGGATGTGATAGACGCCCACCGACATCATGCCGGTCAGATTGGCCAACCCGGCGGCGACGGGGTAGGCGCCGATGTCGGCGGTGATGTGGAAGCGCAGCGCCTCGACCGTGCCGTCCGCCCGCACTGCACAGCTATACTCGGCGACTTGGCCACGGCCGTGGGTGGTGGCGGTCATGTGCTCGATGCGGCCCTCGACCCACGACAGGGGGATGCGCATATGGCGTGCCAAAGCGGCTAGGGCAGCGTCTTCGGAGAAGACGCCGATTTTGACGCCAAAACCACCACCGACATCGGGTGCGACCACGCGGATGAGGTTTTCGTCCATACGCAGAATCTCGGCCAGGCTGGTGCGGTTCATATGGGCTGCCTGCGTACTCGAGTAGACGTTGATGCCCTCGCCCAGCGGGTCAGGGAACGCCACGACCGCGCGCCCTTCCATCGACACCCCGGCCAAGCGTTGGTTGGCCATGGTGCGTGTGACGACTTTGTGTGCTTTGGCAAATGTCGCGTCGGTGTCGCCGACTTTTTTGGTCCAAGTGTGGTGGACGTTGCTCTCCATGTCGACAAAAAGCTTGGGTGCACCGGGTTTGGCAGCCTCACGCATGTCGACGGCAGCCGGCAAGACGTCATAGTCGATCTGGACCGCCCCGACGCCGTCGGCGGCGATGGCCGCGGAGGAAGCAATCACGGCGGCGACAATCTCGCCCACGTGGCGGACGGTCCCGAACGAAATAGGGTAGTGGCTGTGCGGGCGAGTCACTTCGAGCCCCGCCTCGGCAGCCCCTTCACCGCCGGCCCCAAGGGGCATCGGACCACACAATTTGGCGAGTGCTTGACCGGTGATGACGGCCGTGACGCCGGGGATGGCCAGTGCATCGGTTGCATCGATGGTCCCCACGCGGGCGTGAGGG
>JBFYTT010000288.1:0-4110 GCA_041300425.1 Roseiflexaceae bacterium | reverse complement strand
GCAATGCACCGACCCACGATACGGCGCTCATGCGTTCTCCGAGGAGCGCTACGGCCAAGATGGTCGATACCAACGGCTCGAGCAACGTCAGTGACGCCGCTGTAGTCGCCCCCACGACGGTCAATCCACGGGTATACAGCACATAACTGAGCACGGTAGGCACGAGTGCCATGTACACCAGCGAAATCCACGGCAGCCCGGTCCACAGCACCGGCGTCTGTGTCAGCACTAGCCCCAGCGTCAATAACACGGCGGCGACCGACATCATCACCGCCTGGATGGTGACGGGGTCAGCCGCCGGTGCGACCTGGCGTGTCAATACCGCCAATATGCTGTAACACAGGCCTGCCGACACCGCAAGCACCATACCCAGCGGATCAAGACTCGCAGTGACTGGGGTAGCCCCAATCAACACCACACAGCCGATGATGGCGAGCACAATGCTGACTACCTGCAGAGTCTGCAGGCGTTCACCCAGCCATACACGCGCGATACACAGGGTAAACAATGGTGCGCTACAGATGTTGAGCAACACGGCATAGGTCAACCCGACGCGCGGTATGGCCGCAAAATAGGTCACATGGTACATCGCAAAGGCGAGCCCCGCCGCCGCCAGCAGCAGCCCGTGCGCACGCGTGAGCCCAATCTGCCAGCGCGTTGTACGAAGCCGGTGCCAGCCCCACAAGACCGGGACAGCCAAGGCCACCCGGCCGCAGGCAATAACCAAGGGATCGGTGCCCGTTATCCCCCCGCTCAGCACGGCCACGACGAATCCGATCGTCCCCCAGAGCGACGCAGCCACTGCAATCAGGACAACTCCCTGCAGATGGCGCTGCGGGCTCGTCATGCATCAGTCCGTTGCGGTGACTCCGCTGGCCGACTCAGCAGACGCAACATGGGTGGTGTCATCAGCGTCGTCACCAGCGTCATCACAATCAACGCCGAAAAAATCGTTCGGTCGATTGCGCCCGCACTCAACGCGGCACCCGCCAGCACCAATGCCACTTCACCACGCGACACCATACCCGCACCGACCATGGCCGAACCGCGCCAGCCGAGGCCACCCAATTTGGCACCCAGCCCACCACCGAGCAACTTGGTCAAGATTGCAACGACGGTGATGACGACCACGAGTAACGGGGTCTGGAGGATGCCCTCGGAACTCGCCTGCAAGCCGATATTGACAAAGAAAATCGGGATAAAAAACGCATACCCCACCGCAGCTGTGCCATCGTGTGCGATGTGCTTGTGGTCGAGGTGCTTGGTCGCCAAGATACCCAAAATATAGGCACCCGTAATCGCTGCCACGCTCCCGAGCGACTCGGCAGACCAGGCATACAGCAACACCAATGCCATCAAGACGGTCAACGCGGTTTCGCGCTGCGGCAAACGATGCTCAAAGCGCACCAATACGGGCAACAATCGATCGCCGACTAACCAGGCAATCGGGAAGAACAAGGTCATTGCCAACAAGGTCAACCCCAGGTTGCCGGTGCTGGTAATCAGGTTCATGACAACGGCAAAAATCAACACCCCGAGCACGTCGTCGATAATCGCTGCGCCCATGATGACGGTCCCCTCACGCGTGCGGAACTGGCCGAGTTCACGCAGTGTCTGCGCCGAGATACTCACACTGGTTGCCATCAGCACTGCGCCGATCAGCACACCCTGCGCCCAGGTAATTTCGGGGAACGCCAGCATCGCCAGCGACCCACCGACCAGGGGCAACACAACGCCACCTGCCGCCGCGAGAAGGGCCGGTTTGCCGACAGCCCGCATGGCGACGGTGTCTGTCTCCATCCCCGCCATAAACATCAACAGCACAACGCCGATTTCGGCCATCACGGCAATCGTCTCGGAGGGCAGGACCCAGCCCAGCACCGCCGGCCCGAGGATCAGCCCGACCAGGAGCTCACCGAACACAGATGGCATGCCAATGCGCAAACTCAACACGCCGGCGATCTTGGCGGACAACAATATCAATGCAATCGGCAACAACTGTTCAACAACGTGGAAAGAATCGCTCGCATGTTCCATTTTTGTCCCTTTCGAAATACACACAGGGGCTCAATAGGTATTATACGAGAAAAACCCCTACTCTCCGCTTCGGTGCTTTCGCCTACAATACAGGGAACTGTTCGAAAGGGTCGCAATGACTACCAGCACCAAGGCCTGGATTGCACTGATTCTCGGTGCGATGGCCATCAGCTCTTCGCCTATTTTGGTCAAACTCGCCGATGTACCGGGCACCTCGTCTGCTTTTTATCGAGTGTTCATCGGGTTCCTCGTGTTGTTGCCGTGGTATGTCGTCAAAGGGGTCAAGGTGCCGCAGGGGCGCACGCTCTGGGCGGTCATCGCCGGCGGGCTCTTTTTTGGGGTCGACCTGATTTTCTGGAACGAAGGGCTCATGCGCGCCCCTGCCGCCAGCGCCACCCTGGTGGCCAATAACGCACCGATCTGGGTCGGCTTGGTGTCGCTCTTTTGGCTCAAAGAAAAACTCTCGCGCTACTATTGGCTCGGCCTCGCCCTCGCCATTGGTGGCATGTTCGTCGTGATGAACGGCGACGTCCAAGTCAACCCCGACGATGTCTTTGGGTTGTCGTTGGCCGCCGGTGCCAGCGTCTGCTATGCCGGGTACCTGCTCAGCACGCGGATGGCCCGCAGTGGCATCGACACCGTCGGCTTCATGGTGTGGTCATTGGGCATTGCCACACTGGTCATTTTGCCGGTCGCTTGGGTGATCGGCGCGCCGTTGAGCGGCTTCAGCATGACCGCCTGGGGCTTTATCTTGGTGCTGGGCTTGTTTTCGCAGACGGTCGGCTGGTTGGCCATCAATTATGCGCTCGGGCACCTGCCCGCGTCGGTCACGTCGGTGGTGTTGCTCGGTCAGGTCATTTTGGCGACACTGCTGGCAGTACCGTTCTTGGGCGAGGCCATCCGCCCGACCCAGATTGTCGGCGGTGCGCTGATTGTCACCGGCATCATTCTCGTCAATCGTCGTTAAATACCACGAGGTCGTCCATGCGTGTTCTCTATCTGGGTACTCCACAGCTCGCCACCATCCCCCTCCGGGCACTCGCCGCGATGGCGTCGATCGAGATCGTCGCGGTCGTCACCCAGCCCGATCGACCCAGTGGGCGTGGCCGCGTGCTCACCCCGCCACCGGTCAAAATCTGCGCCCAAGAGCTCGGTATCGGCACCATCCTCCAACCCGAGTCACTCAAAGACGATGCCGTGGTCGCCCAGATTGCGGCGTTGCGTCCTGACATCGGGGTCGTTGCGGCCTATGGCGAGATTCTACGGCGCAACGTGCTGACCATCCCCCCGCACGGCTACCTCAACATCCACCCGTCGCTGTTGCCGTTGCATCGTGGGCCAGCGCCGGTTACCAGTGCGATATTGGCCGGCGACAGCGAGGTAGGTGTATCGGTGATGCAATTGGGTGCCAAAATGGATGCAGGCCCCATCCTGCGCCAACACCGCCAACCACTACGCGCCACAGACCGTGCCGGGGCGTTGACCGAAGAGCTCTTTCATATCGGGGCACAGATGCTGTGCGACGTCATCGACGCATACGTCGCCGGTACGCTGACCCCCACCCCCCAAGACGACAGCCGTGCGAGCTACATCGGATTATTGACGCGTGACGTCGGGGTCATCGACTGGACTGCCAGCGCAACGACCATCGACCGCATGGTGCGGGCGTACGATCCATGGCCGGGGACCAGCACCACGCTCGACAACGGCACGGCGTTGCGCATTTTGGCGGGGCACGTGGTTACTCGACCCGGCAGTGGAGCGGCAGGGAGTATCGTCGACACGGCACAGGGGCCGGTCGTGGTCTGCGGCGACGGCGGATTTTTGTTGACACAGGTCCAGCCTGCAGGGGGCAAACCCATGGATGCACGCGACTGGCGCCGTGGCCAAATGCAGGTCGTACAGTTGGGGGGCAGCGCACAGTCATGACCACTGTGGCCATGCAACAAATATGCACGAATGAGCGTATACATCGCCAGACAAAGCGTAGACTGCAGTGGAGGATTACATGAGTGGATTGTTGACGTGCTTATGTGCGTTTGCATTGATTTGGGCAGCATTTTCGGTCATCGG
>JBFYTT010000248.1:0-3843 GCA_041300425.1 Roseiflexaceae bacterium | reverse complement strand
GTGTCATTCTGGATGATTACACCGTGAAGTGCTGGGGCGCGAATGCGATGTATCAATTAGGCAGGGGCATTGGCGGTACGTCGAGTACCGGTGTCACACCCGGGCAGATGACAGCACTCTTGCCGATATCACTCGGCACCGGGTTGAACGCAATGCAGATTTCGCTCGGCGCACAACATGTGTGTAGCGTGCTGGGGAGCTATACCGTCAAATGTTGGGGATGGGCTGGGCGTGGTCAACTCGGCCAAGGCCGATTCACCAATTGGGGGTCGTGTTGTATGGGCGACGCCCTCCCTGCAACAAATCTCAACGAGCCGTCTGCTGTGACTGCCACTGCCGTCTCGTCATTGCTGACCACCACTGCAACGCCGTCGAAGACTGCGACGTCTACACGGACTGCATCCAAAACTGCGACGCCCTCGCGTACACGCACGCACACAAAAACGCGCACATCATCGCCATCCAAGACCAAGACAAAAACTCCGTCAAAAACCAGAACAGCATCACGGACACGAACTCGCTCGCACACACGGACGGCAACTCCGACCAGGACTCCAACTCGTACGCAGACACATACGCGCACGCGAACAGGGACGCGCACGCTATCGCCAACAATAACGGTCACCCCGTAACGCCTGGTGCATCAACTGCAGAGCGCAGTTCACCCCCCGTTCGGCAGCGCCGGACGGGGGTTTTTTGGGGGCCGCGGCGTAGCGGCCACGGTATCCGCGCTTTCGGCGCGGCACGCGCTGCATGCTGCCGTCGGGCAGCGACGTGCGGCTGGTGCGCCGCGGTGGGGGTGGTTGTGGGTGAGCGAGATGGATCGTAGTAACCGACTGTTGGTGGGCATGGGGATGCGGCGTGCATGCCCCGTCCGGCGCTGCCGGGCGGGGCCTTTTCCCCAAAAAAGCAAAAAACTAGAGTGGGTTTTTGCTGGCGGTGCCCTGATAGCGCGGATATTGGGGCAGGGTTTGGCGGATTTTGTCGATGCGGATCATGGTACGCGGCTCGAGCGGGGCGGCCTCGATGGGGACGATGTCGCGGAGCTGACCGCCGAGGGTTTTGATGGCCTTGGTGGCATCGGCGACCTCTTGCTCGGGGTTGGGGCCCTTGGGGGCATAGACGACGCCGTTGACGGCACACAGGGGCAGCAGGTACTCGACTAGGGTGCGCAATTCGGCGACGGCGCGGGCGGTCGACAGGTCGTATTGGCCACGGTAATCCCAGTTGTGGCCGATGACTTCGGCGCGCTCGGCGATGATGTGGACGTTCTTGAGTTCGAGCTTTTCGGCGACGTGGACGAGGAACTTGCACTTTTTGGCGATGCTCTCGGCCAGGGTGACGTGCGTCGACGGCCACATGATGGCCAGTATGATGCCGGGGATGCCGGCGCCGGTGCCCACGTCGATCATGCGCTTGGGCGGGGTGGCCCAAAACGGCAGGTAAGTCAGGGCGTCGAGGACGTGTTTGGTGACCATCTGGGCGGGGTCTTTGATGGCGGTCAGATTGAGCATCTCGTTCCACTCGCGGAGCGTCTCGAGGTAGGTCACCAAGGCTGCTCGCTGGGTGGGCGTGATGGCGATCATATGCCGGGCGAGGTAGGTGTCGATGGGGTCAAAGAATTCAATCACGCTGCACTCCGATAGAGCCCGTGCTGGGCGATATAGTCGGCCACCGGTGGAGGCACGAGGTCGTCGATGGGGAGGGATGCTACGCAGCGCTGCCGGATTACGCTGCTCGAGATATCGTACGCGGGTGCCACAATCATATGTATACGCCCGCCGAACGACGGGATTGCGCGGGTGATGGCTGCGTCGTCGCAGGTACTGCCGGGTCGATTGATGACGGCGAGTTCACTGTGTGCCCCGAGGTCGGCCGCCCGATACCACTGCGGTAACAATGCAGCTGCATCGGCCCCGAGAATGAGCGTCAGCTGGGTGTCGGGGGTGGCCAGGGCTTCGAGCGTGTCGATGGTGTACGACGGCCCGGTGCGTTGGAGCTCGATATCGCTGACGCGAAAAAGGGGATCGGCGCCAGCTGCCAGGGTGCACATCGCGAGCCGTTGCTGGCTACTGGCCAGCGGGGCGGCACGGTGTGGGGGCGTACGGCTGGGGATGAGTAGGATCTGTGCCAGCCCGAGCTGTGCGGCGACCTGGCGGCCGATATGGAGGTGTCCGTTGTGGATGGGGTCGTAGGTCCCCCCGAGTATCCCAATGCGCATGCGGTCGCTCGCTGTGGTGTGTTGGCGTTATTATCGCAGATTCATCGCTGTGGTGCGTAGCGTGGTGTGACGCGTGGGGATGCGCCGAAGGGCGTTTTTCCTTGACAGATAGCAGAATAGGGACTATCGTTGTATGTGTTTGTGAAAATGTGGCGCCCTGCGCCGACGACGACTCAGAGCCATCACGGATGGTTCGCGTCTTAAGGATGACAGCATGACAGACAGCTCCCATACGCCTACGTGGACATCGCCTTTCCCGACCAACGAAATAATGACCTTCACCATTGCCGGCGAATCGACGAGTGAATTCGTCAATCAGTTTGCCTTGCGCCTGCGCGACATCATCGTCGCCAAGGGCCACACGTTTGCGGCCAACGCCGTCGATGCATCGGGCGAAGTGAACCTCAACGATCCATTGCGCCTCGTGCTCAACATGTGCAACGTCGAAAAGCCCAGACCGGTCAATCGCAAGGGCCAGGGTACGTTTGTGGCATCGATTTTTGAGGGTGCAGGCAACGAAGCGAGCGTGATGCACGCGGCGTATCCGTTGCTGGTGCGCTCGATTTCGAACCTGATTATCTACAACACCATCCGCGACGGCGTGCGCGAGAGCCACTTCATTACCCCCGAGCAGGGCCATTATGTGGTCAAGCACACCGGTAATCTGGCAACAGACTACGAAAACATGTACAAGCGCGTGACCCCATTGGCACTGAGCCACCTGGTCATCAACAACGACTACATCAAAAACCTGCCGCAGGCATTGTGGGACGGCGAACAGCCGATGCGCGACATCTGTGACGCCGGCAAGCGCCTCGATACGATGGGCCTGTTGCCGTCACCAACCCGCCTCGAAGACTACCTGACCGAATCCGACATGAAGATGGTACGCCGTATGTACGGCATCGGTGGGTTGAGCTACGGCAATTTGAGCGCCCGTGCGACGCACAATCCCGAGTACTTCTGGATGTCTGCGTCGGGTGTCGACAAGAGCAAGCTCGAGACCGTCGGCCGTGATGTGTTGTTGGTCACTGGCTACGTGCCCGAGCGGCTCGAAATCACGCTGAGCGTGCCGCCGAATATCGAACCACGGCGCGTGTCGGTTGATGCCATCGAGCATTGGATGATCTATCGCGAGCACCCGACGGTCGGCGCTATTGTGCATGTCCATGCCTGGTGGAGCGACCCAATCCCGTCGACGCAGGTCAATTATCCGTGTGGGACGTACGAAATCGCTGCCGAAGTGGCTGAACTCGTCCGCCAAGCACCGGATCCGTCACGCGCCGTCATCGGCCTCAAGAATCACGGGCTGACCATTACGGGCCATACCCTCAAAGAAATCTTCGACCGCATCGAAGGCAAAATCGTCCCCCAAATCCCGATGAACTAGGGAGCACACAGAGAAGCCGCACGAGCTCTGCTCGCGCGGCTTCTCTGTGTTAATGAGTAGGTCGTAGTGAGTAGTGAGTAGGAGATTTACGGAGAGATAACTACCTGCTAATCGCTACCTACTCCTTACTCCTTACTACCTACTACCTACTCATTTCCCCCGCTACCGCAATTGTTCACGGATGTTGCGTATCGCCAACACGGCAAACATCACGATAAGCAACAAATAAAAG
>JBFYTT010000247.1:0-3020 GCA_041300425.1 Roseiflexaceae bacterium | reverse complement strand
CATACAGACAGCATGCCACCAAACCCGCCATACATTTGGCTCGCCGCGATGCTATGGCCACGGTGGCTGGCCAGCCCAGGATAAAACACCGTCTCGACCGCTGGGTGATCCGCCAAATACTGAGCGAGTGCCATCGCATTGGCTGCCTGTTGCAGAACCCGTAGCGCCAGCGTACGGATCCCGCGCAAAATCAGCCAGCAATCAAACGGCGAAGGTACTGCACCGCCCAGGTACTGGACGAGCTGCGCGCGGGCGCTCACGTCATCGATACGCGCAAAAACGAGTGCCCCTCCCGTAACATCACTGTGCCCACTGATGAATTTTGTGGTGGAGTGCATCACGAAGTCTGCACCGAGCGATAAGGGTTGTTGCATGATTGGGGAGGCGAAGGTATTGTCGACGGCCAGCAATGCACCGTGCGCATGGGCAAGATCAGCAACTGCGCGGATGTCTGTGATGGTCATGGTTGGGTTCGAGGGCGTCTCGACCCACACCAGCGTGGTCTGCGGGGTAAACGCAGCCTGTACTGCGTCGAGGTTACTGGTGTCGACGAAGGTGTATGTGAGGCCGAGATGCTCGTAGATTTCACGCAGCAACCCGCGTGTGCCGAAGTATGACTCCGCTGGTGCAATCACATGATCGCCTGCTTTGAGCATTTGGTAGGCGGCATTGGTGGCTGCTTGTCCCGACGCAAAGGCATAGGCGACCTCACCGCCCTCGAGTGCCGCGAGGGTCTCTTCGAGCGCTTTGCGGTTCGGATTTTGGCTCCGTCCATAGATGAATCCTGATGGTGCAGAATAATCCGGCTGTCGCTCGAATGTTGTCGCCATGACGATGGATGGAATGACCGCGCCGGTTGATGTGTCCCCATGATTGCCGAGGTGGACAGTCTGTGTTTCGATGCGGTGATTTGGTTGCGACTTACTCATTTGATGCTCCTCCATAGTGCGGCGATACCAACAACGATGATGACGATTCTGAAATGCGTTTTTCTACACCATACCTTGGGGGATGATGTCGCGACTCAACCAGGTGGTCAGCTACGAGAAAGTCAGTCACCACAGTGCTGACCCTGCGCCTACGCCTGCGACGAGCGCAACTGCGTCGTTTGTGCCAAATTGCTCATGCCACTCATACCGCTGAACAACCCAATAAACACCAGGATGGTGGAGGGATTGGTAATCGTCAGTGCCAGAGTCGAGAAGTACATGTTGCCCGGTCTGACCGTAGCGGTCTGTGTCGTGACACTCCAGGGCGTTTGCCACCCCATCGTTTGCCACCCCATAAAGAGCAACAAAAAACCGCCGATGACGGCGGCGGGTCGTTGGAATTGAGCGAGCGCTGTCAGGCCAAATGCAGCCAATACTCCATAGAACGTATCGGCAGTTGCGGCTCCTAGCCCGGACGCAAAGCCCGCTCGCCAACCGTGCGCCATGGTGCGCCGAATGCAGAGGAGTCCAATGGGGCCGACTGGCGCCGCAATGGTAAGCCCCAAAATGATACCGCGCACAAATGATTCCATCTACGCCCCTTCCCCTGTGTGATATAAAAAGCCCGCCTCACCGGTCTGGTGAGGCGGGCTTGCAACAGACAAGCACACTCAACCAGACACGTGGTCCGGCTTCTTCGCGCGCTTCAACTGTTTGGAACTTTGGATTGACATCATGTCTCCTTGGAACACAACTATATCTCATAGGCGGAATGTCTGTCAAATGCGTTCCTGCGAGCGTCCTTCGAAGGTCGACGCCCCATATGTACGTCGGCGCATCTTTTGCTGATTGGTTTTTACAATCGATAAACCGCTCTGTGGGTCACACGCAGGGAGCGCTGCGCACGGGGCGTGTCTCTGCAATGTGAGTATAATGGTTTGACTAGCTATACAGTTTTTTGAAGCAATTTGCATGCGTGTTCGAACGCTGCTCGGAGGATGTTGATGGGGAGTAACGCTCGTTGGGGACGCATTCAAACCCGTTTGCATCAGTATGTTGAGCGTTTCCACCAACATCCCAAATCGACGCTGTCCTGGTTCGTGACGCTCCTGGCAGTACTCTATGCGACAAGCCTGATATTTGGGCTGCGGCACATGAATAGTGATGATAATTTTTACCAACTCCGTGCTATTCCATTCTTTTCTGAACCAGTAACGCTGCAGAGTATCTTCGATACGATGACAAGCAAAATCCGATTGCGACTTTTCAATACACTTATCGAACATGTGATGGGCAGTTTACAAGAATCTGCGATTTTGTATGATGTTTTCAATATTTCAAGCTTGGTTCTGTGTTATGCGATGTTAGCCTGGTTGGTTGCACGACTTAGTTCTCGTGCGACGGCACAAATGCTGTTTGTGGCAGTCTGTATGCTTTTTCCACTTCATTTTGCTTACACCATTCCACAGTCTTACCCGGTTGAGTTTATTTGGACGCTCACTTGTCTCTGGACTTCGGCGATTCTCTTTGATTCGTACCTCCTGCAACCTCGCCGAGGTGTGGTGACGTGGGGTATTGTGCTGTTCTTTTTGTCACTCAACGGACAAGAATACAACATGGTGCTGAGTCCGCTGGTTGTCGCCCATACCATTGCAATCCGGGTGCACATGCAGCGCATGGTTTTGCCATGGAGAATGATTGCGTCGCTCGCCGGAGCGATTGCAGGGTATCTCGCGCTGTTTGGTGCGAATTATGCGTATCATCGCGTCGTGTTGGGGCGGCAATCAACACAAATCGCACTCTCGTTGGATCTTGTGGCGTGGTTGCATGCTATGGGTGGGCATTTTCGTATTTCGGTACTGCCAATCGGACTATTGGATGGTATTCGATTACACACAAAAAATCCCCAATTCGGGTTTCAATTCCCCAACGAATTTACCTATTCCACGTTTTTTACGGGTCATCAAGATTGGGTTTCGATGGGAGTTGTGTTCATCTGCGCAGGCTTGGTCTGGTTTTTTATGCTCTCTGCCGTGTCGCTTTCGCGTTTGCAGCGTGTTGTTCTGTTGGGGATTGGGTTCTCGATTATGT
>JBFYTT010000166.1:0-2829 GCA_041300425.1 Roseiflexaceae bacterium | reverse complement strand
ACCCAACTGAACGGTGTCACCGTCATAGAGCTTCTCGAAGTCCGCTTGGGTATCGAGGTACAATCCGCTATGTTGGCTGCGCAACGACGAACCGCATCGGACATCGCTTCTCTGCGTGAGTCTGTTAAACAGCTCGCGCAATCGCGCGACGATATCGACGCATACAGCAAACTGGATGCGGTGTTGCACTTACGAATTGCCGCAGCAAGCAAAAATGAAATGTTACAGTATTTTGTCGAATCTCTGAGTGGTGGCTTGCAGATGGCCAGCCTGGTTGGGTTACAGCAGCGTCGCACCCGTGCAGAACTCGATGACGTGCACACAGACCATTGCCAATTGGTAGAAGCAATAGTCGCCGGGGATAGCGATGTTGCGCGCATGCATATGGAACGCCATGTCAACAGTGCTATCCAAATGATGCGCCGTGATCCTGACTACAACAATGAGAGCGCGCTATGAATCGCCAAAACATTGCCTATAGTGATTGACAAACGATGGGGATGACTATACTATTTTGGTAGTTGCCAGTATTACTGTTAGGATTCAAAATGTCAAAAGATGGTGTCACGATAAACGAACTCTCCAAGATGGCCAATGTAACGGTACGCACCATTCGTTTTTATACTGATGAAGGCGTGTTGGACGAGCCCGCTGGTCGAGATCGCTATGCGCGTTACACGCGCAAGCATTATCTACAGCTTTGTGCTGCAAAGCAGCTCAAAGAGCGGTTTTTGCCCCTCCGTGTTATCCGTGATCAGATTGCAGCGTTGAACGAGCCGGAGCTCGAACGACTTACAGGGCCAGTTCCACACGAGTATGAACAGCGCTTCTCTGAAGTAGCCATCGAACACGAGCTCTCTGAACATGTCTATGCTGCAGCTGAACTCAGACGGCAAACGATGCCCCGTAACCAGCTCCAAGCCGTCGATCTGTTATCCTCGACGACGTTTTCGCCGCCTTCGGTGTTTGCGCTCCGTGAAGAAGCTACCTTTCTCGCAGCACCGCACGATGGTGAGTTGACCAACGATGCCGTACTCCGTAAGCAGGCAACGGCTACCCTCGGCGATGTCTGGCACCGGATTACTATTTCACCCACCATGGAGCTCCACGTTCGTGAAGACGGTATGAACGAACTCGGCGAAATAAAGCGCATTCTCGCTTCGTTACGACGGAGCAAATAGCGTCGGCGTGAGCTATCAAACCCCCCAGAGCATCGCTCTGGGGGGTTTAAGCTTGGGGTGCACTACTGTCCAACCTGATTGCATCAAGAGCGGACTGGTTTACGTCTGGAGGTACCCATGTTCACGGAGCCACGAGACGATAATCAGGGCTGAATCTTCGGGTGACTGCTGCATCGTTGAAACATGCAATTCGGGGTTTTCTGGTGCTTCGTATGGTGCATCGAGGCCAGTCATGCCGCGGATTTCACCTGCACGTGCACGTTTGTAGAGCCCCTTGGGATCACGTCGTTCACACTCTTCGAGCGGTGTGTCGATGTATACTTCGACGAACTCGTCGTGTTTGATTGTCCGCCGCGCACGATCACGTTCGCTCTGAAAAGGCGAGATAAGCGACACAATGATGATGAGACCCGCATCGATCATTAATCGAGACACTTCGGCGACACGGCGGATGTTTTCGATTCGATCTTCTGCCTTGAATCCGAGATCACTGCTCAGGCCATGCCGCACATTGTCGCCATCGAGGATGTAGGTATGCTTGCCTTCGGCCCACAACGCACGCTCAATGAGATTTGCGATAGTTGATTTGCCTGATCCCGATAAACCAGTCAGCCACAAAACGCAGGGTTTTTGCCCTTTGATACGCGCACGAGCAGTGGTATCAACATCCATTTTGTGCCATGTGATGTTTTGGGTGGTCGACGCATCGCGAATAATCATCCCGGCAGCAATGGTCTCGTTGCTCAGCCGATCAATGAAAATGAATCCCCCCATGTCGCGATTCGCGAGGTAGGTATCGTGCCCGATTTTGGACTCGAACTGGATCACACAAACACCGATTTCGTTCATGGCAAGGGTATCTGTCTGGAGCGTTTCCATCGTGTTGACGTCGAGTTTGCTCGCGATTTTGGTAATTACCGCAGGGATGAGGGCCGTTCCGAGCTTGCAGAGCATTTGTTTGCCGGCTTGGACAGGTTGCTCGTGCATCCAAATGACGTGTGCTTCGACGCGATCGCTTATCGATGCCGGCGTTACAATGCTGCTAATCACATTGCCACGACTCACGTCGACTTCGCGATCGAGCACCAAGGTGATTGCTTCGCCTCGTTCGGCCTGCGTGCGTTCGTTTTTGTATTCGACAATATTTTGCACGATTGCGCGTGTTCCCGCGGGGAGCACGACAATTTCGTCGCCGACACGGACTGTACCACCTGCGATGGTCCCGCTAAATCCACGAAAGTCCTGATGCGGTCGGTTCACCCATTGCACCGGCATGCGAAATGGATCTTGGTCGTGTACGGTATCGGCGTCCACATCTTCGAGGTACGACATGAACGTAAGCCCTTGGTACCATGACATGTTGGTGCTGTGTTTGAACACATTGTCACCCAGCAATGCAGACATAGGGATGGCAGTGATACTCGTGAAATTGAGTTGCTTGGCAAACTCACGATATTGCTTTTCGATTGTTCGAAAAACATCCTCGCTGTATTCCATCAAGTCCATTTTGTTGACCGCCAAAACCACATGGCGAATACCGAGCAACGAGGCAATACAGCTATGGCGGTGTGTCTGGACCAACAACCCTTTGCGTGCATCGACCAATAGCACGGCGAGGTCTGCAGATGATGCACCCGTGGCCATATTG
>JBFYTT010000132.1:0-3182 GCA_041300425.1 Roseiflexaceae bacterium | reverse complement strand
AATGCAAGTTGGTCGCCTTGTGATTTCTTGGGTGAAATGCGCAGCTCATCCAGTTCACCGCTGTAGTTCGATCCATAGATAATCGGCGATTCTTGATCGATGTTGCCATAGGCAATCAAATTCTCACGCGTTGCAAAGGCTTGATTGTCCCACTGAGAAGCACTCTGTAGCGCTGTCACCTGCCCTTGCGACAACGCCGCAGGGGTGTAGAAAACGTCATCGATATACCCTTCAAAGACCCGCGACTCCATGACCGTAGAGCGGCCACCGATATCGAGACTTGTCGCCTTATCAATCATGCTGTCGACTTGATTCGTGCTCATGACGATTTCTCGGGTCTGGTCGTTCAGCGTGACGATGATTTTGTTTGGAGCATAGCCGTATACATATGTAACCGATACTTTGTTCCATTGTTTATTCGGCACGACCATATCGGTATTGATATCGGTATACCGACCACCAGGTCCATTGACATTGAGATTGATAACCAACCGGTTGTTGATAATCCTGAGCAGGAATGCGCCCTCACGATTGATGAGCGTCGCATAATCAATCGATGGTGGTAACTGCGCACCAGTATTCAGCCATCTTGGACTGTAATTTGGCCAAAACGACGCACCGATGGTGAAATTGCTTGCACCATCGAGATTTGCCGTGTTTTCGAACGTCACGGGTTTGGTTCCAATATTGAACCAGTACCCGGCATTCCCTGCTACGTATGGCTCACCATAGGCAACACCACCGACGGTAAACGGCTTGAAGACCTTTTTGAGCTGCACAGTTGAAAAAATTGTGTCCCCAGAGATGACGGTCAGTGGCTGCATATAATTTTCGATATTTGGAGCGGCATATGATGCTTGAGCGCCATTGATGTTGAGGTAACTTGCGCTGCCGTTTACGACAACCGAAATATGGCTCCAGCTCCCGATGGGCAATGGGCTCAACGATGTCATCGGTGTCGAGGACCAGCAGTATGCATTAAAACAGCTGACTGCACGTTCGAACGTGACAAAGCCAGCGGCATTAATGCCTAAGCGCATCTTTTGGTTCATCGTGTCTTGACCGATAATCCAGGAGTTGTAGCGGTTGGGTTTGACCCACAGACTCATGGTATAGCCTGCACCAGTCAATGACGTATTGGAAAGGTACTTGGTGTATGTGGCTGCAGTCGCGTTGAGTGAGAGTGCTTGCGTTCCATCGAAACGCACGGCACGGTCATCGCGGCCAGGGATCCCGCTCAACGGACAACTGCTCAGACACTGGACACGCAAGCCAGATGTCAAGACATCTGTGTACGTGAGCGAGTTTTGGGCATCGTCAAAGGGCACTCGCACCTCAAATGCCGGGTCTGCCGCACTGTCATTAATCTGTGCCACGGTCAGCGCGCGATTGTGGATTTGGAAGTCGCGGAGTGACGCATTCAACGTACGTCCAATCGTCATTTGCCGTGCCGAATTGAGGAAGTTGTTTGCTTTCGTTTCGGTGATATCCTGTACCCCGTTGACATAGATGGTGCGTGTTGTGCCGCTTTTGACATATGCAATGTGATACCAGGTATTGGCCAGAATTGTCTGTACCCCGGTCATATCATTGTTGTAGTACAACATCTGCAACTTGCCATTCATCATCCGTAGATACAGCATGTTGTTGGTCGAAGGGTTGTCCGTGTCACGCAGAATCCATTGTTCGCCCGTGACAGAATTGAACTTCACCCAAGTCATCACCGTGAATGCAGCGGCACTGCCCTCGAACGTGCTCTTGCTGAGCTCTGGTGACAAGGTAACAAACTTGCCGCCGGAGAAGTCGGCACCGCCATCGGTTGCTGACGGACAACTACTGGTGTCGCCACAGGCTTCGCCCCTTGTTTCGTTGATTTTCACTTCCGCCAGGTTCAGGATGTCGGCTCTGTCGAGCTGCACGCGGATGTAGCGTGCGCTGGTACCTGCGGGGAAGGTAATCAGACGGCGTTCGGCATGGCCAAGCGTACAACTCGCAGCTTGATTGTTACAGGCGACGTGCCGCCAGGCTTTCGTGCCATCCGGACTCGTCACGCTTGCTACTTTGTTGGCCGCGATATCAGGAAAATCACGCAACCGTTCATTCGACAAAAAGACCATTGCATTGGTAATGCGTTCACCACAACAGTCGCGTCGTGGGTAGACGGTCACCGACGAAATATCGCGCACACTCCCCAGATCGACTTCCCAATATGGTTTTTGTTCGGAGTTGGTATGCGAAAAGGTACCAAAATTCCCATCTACCGCAAGGGACGCACTGAATGGGTTCAACGTCGTAGACTGTTTGGCTGCTTTGCCGTTCGTCGGTGAAATGTTGAAGCCCGTCTCGCCCGTCACAAAGGGCAAACAGATAACCGCAGTCGTTGCCTGACAGTTGCCGTTCATCTGCTCAAACAATGGGTCTGGATTGATAATTTTGCTACGGTTATCAACGGTCAACGCGACCGTATCGGAGACTGGTGGTTGATTGAAATGAATCTCTCGGGTGCCCAGCAGGTAATGCCGAGCAAGTGCAGCAATGGTCTGATCTTTGAGGGACGAGCGGTAGATACGGATACCATCAATAGTCAAACCTTGATCACCGATGACGAGTGGATCTTGCAGATTGCGTAATGCCGGTGCATCTGCTGATTGTGATGCGGACTGCAGTGTGGAACCTGACAGTGCATTGACGGTGAGTCGCAGTTTGTCTCCTGACCAACGCAGGGTGACAACATACCAACTCCCCACCGACATGGTTCCGGCACTGACGGTCCGTCCCGCATAGGTGACGGTCGGCACTCCGGCGACCAAGCCAAGGCTCAATGCTTCGCGCCCTGCTTGTGTTTTGCTGGCAAAGAATGGCTGCGTACTCTGGGATGGCTTGACTGCCATGACCAACGAGAACTCGTGCTCGGTAATGAGTTTGAGGTACCCTGCAGGCAGCGTGGCAGGGGTCGCACCGATGGTATACGCGGACGCAGTCAGACCAGTTGCTCCGGAGGTTACGGAACAGCCGACACACGTCAATGCATTTTGTGCACTTGCACCATAGACCGAGGCGTCGGTGAGTGACCCGTTGAGCGGCAAACAGGCAATCAGAAGGTCATCTTCGCATTGTGCCGCCAATGCGATGACCTGTTGGTCTTCGAGTGCTGCAGAGTAGATTTGCAGATCGCGCAGTGA
>JBFYTT010000114.1:0-3562 GCA_041300425.1 Roseiflexaceae bacterium | reverse complement strand
GTATTGCGGGGTAGCCGAATTGATAGAACGCATCCGCCCGGAACACCTCTGCAACCGTGTCACTGCGGGTGGCAAATGCGCGGAAATCTTTCTCAACACCGGGCACGACCAGCGTCAGATGGTTGCGTTGCACCGCAATAAATGCAACACACCAGGCACTTATCCCCGCAACGATGTAGCGTTCTTGGGTACGTTGCCAATGTGCAGAAACAAGAGCCCGGTAGCGCCAGATCAGACCTGCCAGCAATAGAACGGTGGCCCACACCAGCACAGAGGGCCAAACCAAGACTTGATGAAGCGGATACCGGATGCACACCAACACAAGCACATTGGGAACACAAGCTGCTGCTGCGACCCGGCCGAATCTGCCAGACCAGTGCAACGGCACGAGCTGGGCGAAAAGGACCGCAACAAACATGGTCATCAGCGCAATACTAGGATAGGGGAGGCCGTACCATGGGCTCTGATAGGTAATATGATCCACCAAGACGCCGACTTCACGCAGGTCGCCTTTTTGCCACGGTGCAACCGACGATGCAAATACGACCGGTGTGTCTGTCCATTTTGTGAGGGCTACTGGTACCTGTACGGCGATTTCGTCCCACCGAAAAGGAGCGTTGAATGTGTGTGGTGTGTTGTTGCTTGTAGTCAATAAATCAATCGTTTTGGTGATGGGTGAGGCAACCCGGATTGTCACGGTAGACGGCATCCCGATGAGCGGGAGCCGTAGCGCTGCGTCTGCCCCTGTCCACCGAGCACGTCCATCTGTGCCGAACGGTTGTGGAATGTCCTGCTGGTCGAAAAATCCTTGGACATACACACTGTCATAGCCGCCAATATCAACCACATGGCGTGCGGGTACGGCATGGACGATGAGGCTCAACGTGAGTGCACAGATGATAATGGCGAATGCTTCGAGCGGGAGTTTAAAGCGTAGCATATACTCCTTAGCAAAGACGTTCACTATGGTATAATACGACACGTTATTAGAATTTGCATGTTGCACCATGGAGCATACAGATGGCACGACTATCCCGCGCAGACCGCAAGCGCATGAACGCCCGCACCAACCCCGCCCTGCCAGAATTTGATGTACCTCCGGCATATGTACCGCCGGTCGTCGAAGCAGCCGTCGCGGCAGAACCCAAGCTGCTCCGCACAACCCGTCGGGTTGGTAAGCTGACTGCTGATACCATTAATTACACTGCCGAGTATGTGATCATTGGGCATGATCTGCGCCGCATTGCATTCTGGGGCACACTGCTTATGGTTGCGGTGATTGCACTGAGCTTTTCGGGATTAGTGTAGTACGAACCTGGTCAACGCGTCCGTTTCGGCGTCCCGTTATTCGTGTGGAGTTGTTCCTTTTCTGGTTGAACAGCTAATAAGCAACACAAAGCACCGGTCGCAATTGCGACCGGTGCTTTGATGAGTGTTACTTCTTTTTGACGTCGCTTCGTGATGCGGCGGCAGCCTGGACATCTTGGCTGACTTTGAGACGCTTCATGAAGCGATCTACTTGACCAGCGGTGTCCAAAATGCGTTGCTCGCCCGTGTAGAACGGATGGCATTTGGAACAAACGTCGAGACGAAGGTTTTCTTTGGTGGCAATGCTCGGCCACTGCGTGCTACAACCAGTGCATGTGTACACCGTTGCGAAAGTTTTCGGATGGATGCCCTGCTTCACCACGTGCTCCTTACTGTGCAACCTCGTCTGCATAGACGCTGATCTGCTTCTGTGTGCGGCTGTACTGTTCGAACACCACGCGACCGGGAATCATCGAGTAGATGGTGTAGTCACGACCCAAACCAACATTCTTACCTGGCTTGAATTTTGTGCCGTTCTGGCGAATCAAGACTTCACCAGCGCCGACAACTTGACCACCGAAGCGCTTGACGCCCAACATCTTTGGATTGCTATCACGACCGTTGCGTGAGCTACCTACACCTTTTTTATGTGCCATGACGACATCTCCTTCGTTTGTGTAAAACTACGCCGCAGCGCCGGCCTTGCGGCGTGGTGCTTTGGCAGCTTTGCTGTCGCTCGATGCGTTGACTTCGATTTTGGTGACTTGGACGCGCGTCAAATCCTGACGATGACCCGTGCGTCGGCGATAGCGCTTCTTGCTTTTGTATCGGAATACGACGATTTTGTCGTCCTGTACTGCACCAATGACCTTGAGAACCACAATAGCACCGTCGACTGTCGGATTGCCGACAACCGTCTGCTCGCCACCCACCAACAACACCTCGTCGATGGTCAGTTCGCTGCCGGCAGCTGCTTCGCTTTGTAAAGCGATGTCCAGCATTTGCCCCTCTTGCACGCGGTACTGCATACCACGATCTCGAAAAATGGCGTACAACGTATTCTCCCTTGCGTTTGCTTTCCAACGGCACGTTGGATCTGCACAACTGCTTGATATTCACACGTATGTGGGAATAATTTATCAACGTGAAGTATAGACGGTCTTGTAAGGGATGTCAAACGCAATCATACGGTAATCTCATCGTTTTCCTATCTTTGTAGGGTTGACGTTTCGCTGTTGCCGTGGCTATACTATTCGCATACCCCTGAGGGGTATAGCACGTAGAAAGTAAGGACTACATGACAAAGCCAGTGAACGTTACCGATAGCACATTCGATGCAGATGTGCTCAAGTCCGAGACCGCGGTGTTGGTGGACTTTTGGGCTCCATGGTGTGGACCATGTCGCGCAGTTGCTCCCATCCTCGAAGAGTTGGCAGGTGAGTACGCAGGCAAAGTCACCGTCGCCAAAGTCAACACAGACGAGTCTTCAAAGTATGCTGCCCAATACGGCGTGCAGGCTATTCCTACCATGATCTTTTTCAAGGGCGGCAAAGAAGTCAGTCGTGTGGTCGGTGTGAAGCCCAAATCTGAGCTGAAACGAGACTTTGATAAGGTCGCAAACTCCTAATCGGAGGTTCCATGAGTGACCCCATGCTCCTTTTGAGTGACGTCGCACGTGCAGACTTAGTGACACGCTTAGTACGCATTGAGGGGCAAGTGCGTGGCGTCCAACGGATGTTGACCGATGGTCGTGATTGCACCGACATTGTTACACAATTAAATGCGATCAAAGCAGCGGTGTCGAGCGTGGGCACAACCCTAGCTGAACGGTGTGCGCACGAAGCGCTCTGCGATGGCGCAAGCCCACTACCGCCGGATGTTGATCGTGTGCTTGCGCTCTTGCGGGCCACACGTACTTAGGTCCGGTGTTCCGGTGATGACGATTCGTCATCACCGGTTTTTTTGTGCCACAGGATGGTGCGCGCGAGGAACACATCGCTTATTGCAGGGAACACATCTGCTACGAGACTGAGGAGCTGATCGCGAAAGCGCGGGTACAAGATGCGATGGTCGTGGCGCAATGCCCGAACAATACACGCTGCGACGACGTGTGGCGACATCCCGGCACTGCGGGTGCGGCGGTGCTCGCCGGCTGGTCCAATACGATGGGCAAAGAACTCGCTCGCAACGGTGCCCGGGCGAATCACCGAGACAGAGATACCGAGGCCACGTGTCTCGATGCGTAGTGCTTCGC
>JBFYTT010000106.1:0-4432 GCA_041300425.1 Roseiflexaceae bacterium | reverse complement strand
TAGTAGTTTGCAGTTTGCAGTTTGCAGTTTGCAGTTTGCAGTTTGCAGTTTGCAGTTTGCAGTTTGCAGTTTGCAGTTTAGTAGTTTCGGTGCGAGACATCGGTCGATGGCGCATACGACGGTCTGCATCTGTGTGACGCGGAACAGGCACGACACCCAGACTCTGGGGCGCCGAGTCCCGAAATCCTCCCGTCACCGGTCGCAACACGTACGCACAACACACGTCACGCCCGTGAACTCGTACTGATTTCTGATTTCCACATCGTCTGCCAGGCCCACAGATGCGTGTATTGCCATGCCGTGGCGCCAGGGTGCGTGCGGTGTACAGCCCACCAGTGGTACTGCTGGCGCAGTGCATACCGCGCATCGTCGACCAACTATTCGGTTGAATCTTTTTCGTAGTGTTCACGACTATGACCCGTCTGAATACGCAATACGTCGTTCACCGAAGAACCGTTCAAAAACGGAAACAGCGTCGTATCGGCACGGATGTCGGCCGGGATGTCAGACGCAACCCGGATAATCGTCGCACACTGGTCGGCCCAGGCACGTTGGGCTGCGGGCGCATCCCATTCGGGGTACAAGCCGTCTATGGCAGCGTTTTGGGCATCGACAAAGGTATCAATCGGCTGATACGGGGCAATTGCCCAGCGCGGGTACTGTGGCTCGGTTCGCTGCGCGGCGGCTTCGAGGTGGGCCAAGGCGATTGCGTTCCACCCCCAAAAGTGTCGCCATTGATTCGCGCTGAATCCGTCGCGGAGCGCTTTCTGTTGCAAAAATCGCATATCATCGACAAATGCAGCGATGACCGGGTCGGTGTGGTGCATGGCCTCATCCTTTTTCGAAATCCGATACCTTCATGCTACAATATCACTACCGTACCGGACTACCACCGAACCGCGCAAAGGAGCACGGAATGTCGCAATTGGATGTGACTGCCAACGTGGCACAGTATCAGCGTGATGGCTACACCATCGTCCGCGGTCTTTTTTCGCAGGCCGAAGTCGCGGCCTACATCGACCACTTCATGGAGATGCGCAAGGCCGAGTCCCTCCCCGGTGATTTCGCTGGCGTGCCCATTGCAGGCGACGACAACAACACCCCCGACCCCCTCCAGCAATACCCACGCATGATCCACATGCACCGTTGGGACAAACAAGCCCTCAACTGGATGATCGACGATCGCATCGACCAGGTGTTGACGGCTTTGCTCGGCTCTTCGCCGTATGCCGTGCAGACCATGCTGTACTTCAAACCACCTGGTGCACGCGGCCAAGCCCTGCACCAAGACCAATATTACTTGCGGGTCCAGCCCGGCACCTGTATGGCCGCCTGGTTGGCACTCGACGACTGCGACGAAGCCAACGGCTGTATGCAGGTCGTCCCCGGGAGCCACGAGTTGCCGCTGTTGTGCACCGTGCCGGCCGACACGACGCAGAGCTTTACGGACGTCATGGTCCCATTGCCCGAAGGCATGAGTAGTGTCCCGGTGGTGATGAAGGCCGGTGATGTCTTCTTTTTCAATGGGCAGATGATCCACGGGTCATACCCCAACACCAGCAGCAACCGCTTCCGCCGCTCGATGATCGGCCACTACATCGTCGGTGAAGCCGAAAAAGTCGCCAAGTACTACCACCCCGTGTTGCGCATGGACGGCACCGAGGTCGACCTGGGCGTCAGCAAATCCGGCGGCGCGTGTGGTGTCTGGGTCGAGCAAGATGGCCAACCCGTCATCGAAATGCGTGCCCCCAAAGCCAAAGTACTCGCCGAGGATCCACCTCTCATCGCCTAAGGAGCAGGTCAATGACGACCGATATTGAACCCGTATCCCAGTCCAAGTTGCACTGGTACCGCGTCCCAATCGACCGGGCAGTCCTCGCCGAACTCAATCAGCGCGACGACGTTGCCGGTTTCATCCAGACCCTTGGTCATCTGGGCGTTATCGCCGCCACCGGCGCCCTGTCGTGGTACGCCTACGACAATTGGAGCTGGCCGGTGCTGTTGCTGTGTCTGTGGTTGCACGGCGAGGTGTATGCGTTCTTGTTGAACGGCTTCCACGAGTTGTGTCACAGCACAGTCTTCAAAACACGCGGGCTCAACCGATTCTTTCTGTTGTTCATCAGCTTTATCTCGGGGTCCAATCACGTGTTCTTTTGGGCCAGCCACCAAGAGCACCACAAGTACACGTTGCATCAACCCGACGACATGGAGGTGATTTTGCCAGTCGAAATCACGCTCAAAAGCTTTTTGTTGACCTCGTTCATCAATCCACAGGGCTTTGTGACACGGTACCGCGACTGGGTGTTGCTCAGTCTGGGGCACATGCAGGGCGATTGGATGAAGACCCTGTTCCCCGATAGCAAACCGGCCCGACGCAACGAGCTCATCGCGTGGGCACGGATTCTGTTGGTCTCGCACACCGCGATTATCGTGTTGGGCTGGCTAACAGGTCTGTGGATTATCCCCATTTTGATTACGTTTGCGCCGTTTTATGGCGGTGTGATGCTGTTCCTGTGTAACAATACGCAACACGTTGGGCTGCAGGATGACGTCGAGGACTTCCGCTTGTGCACCCGTACGATTTTGCTCAATCCGGTCCTCAAGTTCCTCTATTGGCACATGAACTACCACATCGAGCACCACATGTACGCCGGGGTACCCTGCTACAAGCTGGAGCGACTGCACCACGCCATCAAACACGAATTGCCGCCGACGCCGAATGGCCTGGTGGCGACGTGGACGGTGATTATTCGGATCCTGAAGCGCCAAAAGGTCGAACCGAGCTACGAGTATGTACCCGAGTTACCCCGCCCTGCCGGCGCCTAGACTGCGGCACAGCACGCCGAGGAGGACCACGATATGTTGACTGCGTTTTGTATGATCCAGGCCCGTCCCGATGCCATCAAGACGATCGCCATGGCCATTGCCGCGCTGCCCCACGTCAGCGAAGTGTACAGTGTCACCGGCGAATGGGACCTCATCGCCATCGTCCGCTTGGCCGATTATGAGAAGCTGGCCGAAATCATCCCCGACGAGATTTCGCGCATCGACGGCATCACCAAAACCAGCACCGTGTTGGCCTTCCGACGCTTCTCACCCAATGACCTCGAGGCAGCCTGGAGCGTCGGGATCGAGTAATCGAGTACGCAGCAGACACAGAAAACCACCCACCCGATTCGCTCGGTGAGGGTGGCTTCGTTTGGGGGCGGGGGATGTTAGTCGGCGACTTCGAGCTCATAGGCATTCGACAGCTTGACTTGGCCGACGGTGAGCCGAAAGACCGCATACCCGATGGCAAATGAGCCGAGGGCAACAGCGCTGGCGATGAGGGATTGGCGGATAAATGCTCGCATGTGTTTTCTCCTTTTTCGAACCTACTGTCTAGACGTCAACGCTGTCGTTTTGTTGCACGGCGGTCTGCGCAAGCCCAGCACGTGCGGCAATAACGCACCCCCACACCACCACGATACTGATGACCAACAGTGGGCCGTATGCTGGTGCTTCGATATTCAGCCGTGCTGCCGGTGCCAGTGCACTCGCGAATCCCACTGCAGGGATCCCCAGCGACACGACCAACATGCGCACCGTCCAGCGACGCAGGGTGAGTACCGACAGGGGGTGCCCAAACCAATAGCCGATCATACTTAAACCTTCGAGTGCCAGCATACTCAGCAGCGTGATCGGCTGGTACGACGGGGCAACCAACACCACAACCGCGACGGTGCCGCCGACCAGCGCGAGGCCCCCGCGCAGCACCGACATGCCAGCAGTTAAGCGACCCATCACGCCACGCAAGACGGTCTCTTCGGCGGCACACCAGAGCCACAACGCGGGTGCGCTGAGCACGATGCCCACCAATGCCCAGGCATCGAACGGCGCAATGGCGATGTCGGGTTGTGCGATCCAGACAATGCCCGCGACCCCGAGCACACACAGCGCCAGTTCGCCGAAAAACGATGGGGGCACCGTCCCAGTCCAGCGCGACCGTTGACGCCAGTACCACAGTGCCACAGCCCCTGCCGCGAGCGCCCATTCGAGGCTCGGCCAGAGCACTACGGTCCAGGGGGCAATGCCGACGAGGCGGATGAGCTGCGACTGTGCGAGCACAAACGCAACACACACCGTGACCAACGGCAGGCAGAGTATGGCGAAAATCCACGGGCGCAGTCGTGTCATTGATGTGCCTCAGACACCCAGCGTGCGTACGGATGTCTATAATTGGTGAAACGCATTACTGAGAGTCTACCGTATGTTTTCGATTATTGCCGGCCTCGGCGCTGCGTTGTGCTACGGGATAAGCGACTTCGCTGGGGGGCGAGCCAGTCACCGCATTGCGGTGGTGCAAGTGCTTGTCATCGGCGAAGTCGTCGGGGCACTCATCCTGTGGGGGATTGCATACGCACTCGGCGAACCACTACTAGCCACCACCAAT
>JBFYTT010000096.1:0-2550 GCA_041300425.1 Roseiflexaceae bacterium | reverse complement strand
CACATGGGTAGGATGCCGTCCCCATACAAATTCCATTTGATGCTATCACCACCGCGCCGATCGACTACTTTGTCGAAATCGAATTGCATGCCGGCCTCCTCATATGTACACAAAAATGCGTTACTGCAGTATACACTACCTGTCCAAACTGCGAAGAAAGGTAGGAGTCCATCACATACGACTGCGTTTGGGTACGTTTCGGCGTTCTTTCAGACCGAAAACGGGCTTTCACGTGACTCCAACACTGTACGAACCTGCGCGATACGATCGTGTAGCGTACCCGTGACGACTGTATGTGGAATATGTCGCATCTGCAAATCTGCGCGGATCTGCTTTTGAAAGACGCGCCGCGAAACCTCGCCAGAGCGGTCCCAGGTATCGTCGTACGGGATGTCGTCAGCACACAAGAGTACAACGTCGTATCGGCGCTGACACGCATCTGCCAACGCGGCTAAGCGCGGCAACACGCTCCCATGGTACGAAAGACCGAACATGGCAGTCGTCAGTGCATTTGTATCAACAAAGCAGTATTTCTCCGCTTCTCTGAAGGCAATCTCCTCCCGCACAATATGCCCTTTGGCAATCTCGAGCAACTGTCGCGGGCTGAGTCGGCGATCGTGTTGATGGTGCTCCCAATACTCGCGACCGTATTCGGGCATCCAGTTTGTCCCAAAAGCCGCTGCCAGGGCAGCAGCGAGCGTCGTTTTGCCCGTTGACGGAGCACCAAGGAGCACCACTTTCGTTATCAAATCACGATACACGAGTGGGTCGACCATCGCACGGTGTGCGACCGTGTCACGTCGTACCATCGTCGCCGAGATGGGGTAGACCAGTCTTGGCGGGTCGACCTGGCGGTTCACCGCCCCCAAACCCCGGCTGACGTGATCACCATACGGTTCACTCGAATAAAAGTGCGTAATCCCGAGATCCCCACAACACTGCTTGATGTAGTCATCATGCATCGCCATGATTTCTGGCGTATAGCCACTCTCTGTCGGACCATCCCATGCCTCGATGACATGCACATTCGGATAGAGTGCACGAATCCATCCCGCACGTACGGGCAAGGGGATGGGAGTGACCGTTGGTTCGTCGTAGATCAGCACATAGACGACATCCATTTCGCGCAGTGCGGTCTCGATGACATACTGATGCCCAGCGTGCAATGGCGCGTATTTGCCCAGTGTCAATCCGATGTTCATGCGTTCACCTGTACCACCTTGATCTGCCTCGACCACCACCAACAGCCATACGATGCGATGCCCAAAAACACGACATACTCCAACGAAATGAGCTGTAGCCCTTTCACCCAAAACAACACAATACTGATGCAATCAACCAGAATCCACAATACCCAGGTTTCCCAGATTTTGCGTGCTAGCAAATACATCGCAGCGATACTCAATACCATCACCAGTGCATCCCAAAACGGAAACGCTGCAGGCATGGGGAAGTACGTCGGCAACAAAAGATGTATCTGTTGCAGGAGAAAGCCAAAGCCAACCGCACTTGCCGCGATGACCGCACTCATCCGACCGAGAAATCCCCAACCGGCACGTGTCATCGATAGATCGCCGGCGCTCGTGCGCTGTGTAACTCCCGGATACACCCAGTGCCACCAGCCATACAGCGACATGAACACGAAATAGATCTGCAGGAACATGTCTGCATACAGCTGCACTTGATAGAACGATGCAAAAAAGAACACACTGTTGAGCATACCAATCGGATAGTTCCACACCCGGGCACGTGCTGCGAGCAGGACACTCCACATCCCAAACGTCGTTCCCAAGAGCTCTACGAGACTCAATGGGTAGTCAAACACGACGGCGACAATTGTTTCAATAGAAAACAACCAATTGAGTGTTTCCATTCGTTCCTCCACGCATCGAATTAGAATTACACTATATCGTCATTATGTGAATAAATCAATAGACGCTTTCGGTTCGCACATTTGTCATGCAGGTCAAAGCAAACACCATATAATAGAAGGATACGTATAGGGTACCGACCATGAAAAAACCTTCGTTGATGTTGCCGCGCGCATTGGTAATGACCATCATCCGTCGGATGATTGCACAGCCCTTTTTGTTATTTGTCGTATGGATTGGTTTTGCAATCGCTATTGGCTTGACAGTGAGCATCCCTGTCTATGCCGAAGCCGCAGGGTATCGCCTACTCATCAATGCAATCAGCGAAAACCAGCCACCGGGCACACGCCTCCCACCGTTTTCGCTGATCTATAAATACGGCAGTGCCAAAACAAAACCGATCACCTATACACAGTGGAGGCAGGCGGATCGTGCACTCGCCAACCTCCGTGGGTACGGTATTGACCTGCCCACGCCACCACGAGTCCGCTACGCAGCCACCGAGAAGCTTGATGTCCATTTTGCGGATAGTAAACCAACGACACCGGCACTGGTGCGGGCGCGCATTGGCTTTCTGAGTGATTTCACCAACCATGCACGTTTGGTGGCAGGGCGATTCCCCGCTGAATGGGATGGCAACGGACCACTCGAGGTGCTGCTCGCAGAAAACACCATCAAC
>JBFYTT010000074.1:0-6598 GCA_041300425.1 Roseiflexaceae bacterium | reverse complement strand
CTGATTTCTGATTTCTGATTTCTGATTTCTGATTTCTGATTTCTGATTTCTGATTTCTGATTTCTGATTTCTGATCACTGATCACTGATCACTGATCACTGATCACTGATATCTACTGCTGCTGCTGTTGTTGCTGTATATTTTCTGCGGGCCATGCGGGACGGGCATTGTGGATTATAGGTGACTGCATGGTATCGTCGTTGATACGTACCGAGACAGAGAGTTCCTCGTTGGCGAGGCCGCGATAAATTCCGCGGGTCGGTGTCACATCCGCATAATCTCGGCCAATGGCAACGGTGATGTGGCGCTCGCCAGTGAGCATATTGTTTGTTGGGTCAAATCCAACCCAGCCGATAGTGGGGAGCCACACTTCTACCCATGCATGCGTCGCATCGCTTTGTGAGCGATCATTGTCACTGCGCCGATGATACAAATAGCCACTGATGTATCGTGCAGGTATACGCAGGCGCCGACACATGGCAATCATGAGGTGCGAAATATCTTGGCACACACCTTGTCGTTGTACCAATACTTCGTCGATCGTAGAATCTACGGTGGTACTCTGCGGCGCGTAACGAATTGTTTGATACAACACGGTGTTCAGTGCGCGCACGGTAGTCAGGGGATCTGCCTGTCGGTGGACGAGTTGTTCTGCCATGTAGGCATCGAGACTCGCGCTTGGTCGCGCATAGTGGCTCGGGAGCACCATATCCAGCATAGGAGTGTTGCTCATTCCTTCGTAGGCACTCCAAGCGCTTGGTGCGAGTGCGCTTGGGAGTGTTGGAGGGGGATTGACTTCAACGGTTGACAATGCGCTGACATGCAGTTCTGTCAGTTTTCCAGGAATTTGGAAGTGGTTGATGATGTTTTGGGCTGCGTCAATGTATGTGTGAATCGATGTTTTAGGGGTAACCGTCAATACAAATTGGTCACAGCGTTGTCTCTCGTTGCTACATGGATGGAGCCGTACTTCCATCACACTTTCGTGCACGGGTTGATCGTAACGAAACACCGTATCATGGATGATTCGATGTTGCATCATACCCTCTCATTCAATAAAGATTGTTCTATGGCATACGCTATGTGTGTTTGCTGTATGGCAGTGTCGATGTTGACACAACCCAGACGAACGGTCTGTATGAAGCTGCTCAACTGTGTCAGTTGCTCATCAATGGAGCCGTATTCGAGGTTGGCTTTCAATTGACCCGACACACGCTGTGGTTGTTGGATACCCTGCACGCGATCACGTTGTGCGTTCCGACAAATAGCCGCATGAATGGTGTCTGCACAGAAGCGTACTGACCGTGGGAACTCCGCGTCGAACAACACAAAGGAACATAAGCGCTGTGGCGTGACTTCCGGTGTATGTACTTTGCAATATGCCTCAAAGGCACTACACATTTTGAGCAGACCAATCCATTCTGCGTATTGCGGACGGTCACGCCGCCACCCTGCTTGCAACGTGTTCATGTGCGCCTGCAATACCGTCGCAGTGTTCGACACACGTTCAACGGCGCGCCCTATCTGGATGTAATCCCAGCCCTCGCCATGACTCATCGTTGCGTCGGTTATTCCTTGGAACAGGTGCGATCCAGATTTGATAAAGCCATAAAACTGACTCGGCGCGACACGCCATTGCTGCTGTAGGCACGTCGTCCGGGCCTCGAGGTATAAGCGATTGATATGCTCCCACATTTCAGACGAAATATGCTCACGCACTTGTCGGGCGTTTTCTCGAGCCGCAGTGAGGGTAGCTATGATCGAATCTGCATACTGTGCATCCGCTGTTACTTGGGCGATCACGGGTTGTGGATCGTGACTCCCTCTGCCTGCATCATCGTAATGCAGCGCTTCCCAGAGGCGTAACCAGCGTTGCTGGGCCAGACTCGCATCGACATCTATCAGCTGGTGTAATGTCACATCCAGCATCCGTGCTGTGTGTTCGGCGCGCTCGAGGTACCGACTCATCCAGTACAGCGAATCAGCGACGCGACTCAACATCGCCATAGGATTACTCCTCGTACAAGACCCAGGTGTCTTTGCTGCCGCCGCCTTGCGATGAATTAACCACCAACGACCCCCGCTTAAGTGCGACGCGTGTCAATCCTCCAGGGACAATCGTCACCTGTTCCCCGTAGAGGATATATGGCCGCAAATCCACGTGCCGCGCCTCGAGATGCCCATCGATGACGCACGGTGCACGCGATAATTGCAACGTGGGTTGTGCGATGTATCCGCGTGGATCAGCACCGATGCGTGCGGCAAAATCTGCCCGCTCTGCTGCCGTGCTGTGCGGTCCGATGAGCATACCGTACCCGCCAGACTCTCCGACTGCTTTGACGACGAGAGAAGACAGATTATCGAGCACATGGGTGCGTTGTTTCGTGTCGTGGAGCAAGTACGTTTCGACATTGTTCAAAATGGGATCTTGGCCACTATAATACCGAATCATCGCCGGTACATAGGCGTATAGCGCTTTGTCATCGGCTATTCCGGTCCCGATTGCATTGGCAATCGCGACGTTCCCGGCACGGTAGGCATGCATCAACCCCGGTACACCGAGGATGGTATCTGGACGAAAAACCAAGGGGTCAATAAAATCGTCATCGATGCGACGATAGATCACATCGACGCGTTGTAACCCTTTCGTCGTGCGCATCCAGACAATATTGTTGTGCGTCATCAAATCGCGACCTTCGACCAGATGGATCCCCATCTGCCGCGCCAAATAGGTATGTTCGAAATACGCAGAATTGTAAGATCCCGGCGTCAACAACACAATCGTCGGTTCGCTGGTATGTGGTGCAAGTGCGCGCAACGTCGCCAATAATGCTTGACCATAATGTTCGATCGGTCGCACGTTGTATTGTTCAAACAGCTGTGGAAAAACCCGTTTGCTCATTTGCCGATTGACCAGCATATACGACACGCCACTCGGGACGCGCAGATTGTCTTCGAGCACCGCAAATGATCCGTCTGGCAGGCGCACGAGGTCCGACCCCGTCACATTGATGTACACATCGCGTGGCACGTCCACTCCGCGCATTTCACGCCGATAGTGGCGACAACTGTACACCAAATCACGCGGCACAATCCCATCATTGAGGATATGTTCGTCGTGGTATATATCGTGCAAAAACATGTTGAGTGCGGTGATACGTTGTGTCAGTCCGCGCTCGACCGTGCGCCACTCGGCGTCGGTGATAATGCGTGGCACCAAATCAAACGGGAAGATTTTTTCTGTGCCGTCTTCGTGTCCGTAGACGGTAAATGTCACCCCCTGTGCCAAAAACGTATCGTCCGCCACCCGTTGGCGGCTGGCGAGTTCTTGGGCAGTGACTTGACTCATGCGGCGCAATAACTCTTGGTACTGCGGGCGAGCCTGGCCATCTGGCAGTCGCATTTCGTCCCATGCGTCGTCAAGAACATAGTGTTTGAACATTTCGAAGTGTTGCATGCCACTATTCTAGCGTGATTTGATGCTGGTTTCTATAGGATATTTGCATAATGGAATTCGTGTGTATTTGGATATTTTGCCACAGAGATACAGCCACGCACAAAATCATGCAGAACAATCCTCCATGTATCGCCCCTTAGGCTACAGTGGGTTGACGATATGCGTGTGGTTCACTATGATGACGTTGTACTGCTATTAGAAAGATCGTGAGAAAAACCATGTCACTCACTCACACACCGGCTTCCGAGTCCCGGATTGTCACCGAACGCATGAATGGAGCACAGAGCTCTGTCGAAGTCATCGAATACACACAGCTCGCAGGGAGCGATAACCTCGATGTCGCTGCCAAATTGTTCTATGCAAGCCAGGTGGGGATGCGCTTGAAACAAATCAAAATCCAGCTCCAGAACGGTGCAGCACAGCTCGAGACGGGTATTATGCAGTTTATGAAAGGCAATATCGACGCAGATACTACGCTCGGTGGATTGGGCGGCCTCGCCAAAAAAATGCTCACCAATGCGTTGACACAAGAGACAACCTTCCGTCCGCGGTATCGCGGTATTGGTGACATCTATTGCGAACCGACGTTCGGGCATTTCATGCTCTTGGCATTATCCAACGAAGAGGCAATCATTGACAAAGGCCTGTTCTATGCCAGTGAAGGATCGATCGAAGTCGGGGTTGCCATGCAAAAGAATATCTCGTCGGCAATGCTCGGTGGTGAAGGGTTGTTTCAGACGAAAATTTCTGGCACAGGTTGGGCAGTGATGAGCATCCCGGTGCCTGCATCCGAGGTTGTCCGTTATACCCTTAACAACGAAAAACTCAGTGTCGATGGGACTATTGCATTGCTCCGCAAAGGCAATATCGAATACCGCGTCGAGAAGTCCAATAAATCGCTGCTCGGTTCGGCCATCAGTGGCGAAGGACTGCTCCAGACGTTCAGTGGCACAGGCGAAGTCTGGTTGGCGCCGACGCAATCGTTTTACACCCGCTTGCGTTCCGAGAGTCTGCAAAATCTCATCCGAACACCGGGAAGTTCTCACAACAAATAAGCACCTGCACACTCGTGTCGCTCGATGGTGCGCGAGAAGCATAGTGCGAAAGGAGCCAATGCCATGCCCCGTACCCCAAAAAACGCTGCACCATTTGCCGCAATCGAAACGTGGCTAGAGGGTTATGGGAGTGACGAGGTAACAGCCAAAGAGTATTTTGGCTCTATCCCTCCGGAGCTCCTCAAAAAAGTCTCACGCAAATTGACGTACTCTGGGGTCGAAGCACTCACGACCTGGCAGAATGTGTCTGTGCAACTCAAACGCTATCAAGAGTCGTTTGCTTCTGCGTCGATGCGCACTGATCCGCGCGAGTACTTCGCCAACATCGGGTTCTTTACTACCCTTGCCTCGTTGTTCGAAGACCGCTTGAATTCGCTCTTTTCACATCGCAGCCAACTCACGTTCGGTGCGGCATACAACGAAATAACCGAAAGCCACGCATCCCTCCCTGCCAAAGCGGGTTTTTTGCGTGAGTATGGTGACATCTCTGCCGAAGACCGTAGCGCCATCCTCGAATACACCAAATGGCGCAATGCCATTGCACACCAAGCCCACTACCACAACGATATCCTCTGCGCGGAACTATTCAGTGCGGTGCATGCGCTCTTTCTTGCGATGCAACGCATGCGCAACCGCCAAAAAACCATCATCAAAAACGAAACAAAGCTATTCCCGAGCCGTGAGGCGCAACAATCCAGTGTCGTTGTGTTTTGTGAAAGCCTGCATGGTGCAACCACACGGGCATATCTGCATAGTCATTTGGGTTGTGGCGTCGGCACGAGAGCACCGTTCCGGCATGGTGAACCACTCTATGTCGTGCGCACGACAAAGTCTTCTCGCGTGATGCTGTATGACGGCCGGCAGGTTGCACATACCAACACGTTCTATGCACTCAACGGCAGCCAGTGGCAGGTACCCGTATTCGAACAGCAGACCACGTTGGTCTACACTGGCATTCATGCCGTTACGCTCCATGTAAACGGCCGCGATGTCGAACTCGTCTGCTAGGTTTTTATGCTCATTGCAACACCCCCGCGCGTCCTGCGTGGGGGTGTTTTCGTGGAATCAAAAGCTGCACATGGAGGTATGAACAATGTCATCGCATTGCTTATGGTGCACCAGTATAGGTCGACATCTGGGGATGTGTAATGATAGTCGTGTTGTTTGCCATGACGAACTTTGTCGCGGTAATCACGAATCGTGACGGCACAAATCCGAATTCACCGAAGAACCCAACGATTTTCGGTGTGCTGCGCAGATCATACGCAAACACCATCCCGTAGTCGATGGTTGGGTCCTTACCGCTCACATAGAGGTACGAACCTCCCGGTGAAAGGGCAAGATGGTCAATTACCATTAATGGCATGCGGATTGCATTCAGTGGGGTACTTGGTACCGGTTGAATGAGCATGTCTGACTCACGCATGGTCAGTCGCGTGACCTCGGTGGCGGTCGCAGCATAGAGTTGATGGGCGCGCGTCACACCGTTGAACGTACTGTGCACCGCAATGTCGGTGTAGCGCAGTGTGCTACTAAAGCGCGGCGGAACGACGAATGCAGTGCCGGTAAATCGAGCTGGGATAATATAGGACCCGGGGGCACGTTCTGCGTTGTTGCCCACTGCCATGATACGAAATTCGCTATCAGCGATGCTGATGAGTTTTCTCGGGGCACTCGGGAGCGCTAATTGTCGCGCTACAAAGCGCGGCGTCATCGGATTGACGACATTGATGGCTTCAACGGTCCCAAATGGTGCATAGATGTTGGTAGGATTTGGCTTTGGTGAACCAATATACAGAAAACGTCCCACTGCGAGTACTGCGGTCGGGTTTGCCGTGTTGATGGTGGTGAAGAATCCCGTCTGCACTGGTGTCCCACTCGAGACATCAAAGGTATAGACACCTAATGTGTTCCATGTCATCCGACCGATGACGTACATGGTATTGGGCGCTGCAAGGTTACGGGTCACTGCCACAAAGTAGTTGACCGGCAACGTCGTCGTATTGAGTACCGCCATTGTGGTTGCAGATAACCCGTACAGATTGGGTGTACCACCCGCACTTCGTCTTGCATTGTTGATGGTATA